>JAYSLE010000054.1:0-6001 GCA_043725845.1 Candidatus Saccharimonadota bacterium | reverse complement strand
GGCGTAAACGTGTAGGAATGCAGTTTTTTAAGCACTGTGCCGTTTGGAATGGTAATAATTACTCCGCTGTTATCGTCAATATGCCAGTGGTGTGTGGTTACGTTATCGTGAGTCCAATTTTGAATAACAATTTTGGGCCGCTTGCTGGTTAGCAGAGTATTGTCCGACGAACAGCGCAGCGTAATGACTTTAAACGTAACATGCGCGCCCGGCGGCGGTGTAATAATGGGCGCAACCGTTAAATTATTGGGAGCCAAAGATACCGAATTACTAGTCAGCAAAGCGTAAACAGGTATTGCAACAACACTAGCTATAAATAGCATGGCAACAGATACAAATCCCGATTTTGCCATCTTGCCTGATAAGTAAGTACGATGTTTTTTTAGCGACCAGTTATGCAGTAAAACATACGGCCTTTTTGTTCGATAGTAGGCACTTAGCTTTCTAACTTCCTCGAACATTATAAATAGCGCTGGAACATATATTAGTACTAGCAGGCCAACTGGTCTTTTAGTCCAATCCAGCCATACCCCAACATACGGAACGTGCCATACCGCCCTCCCCTGGACCAGTCCAGCCACTACTTTCTGCGGATCTGGGCTTGGATTGGCATCGCCCTTGGTTGTGTACAGAGGTACTTTGCCGCCGAGCATCTCGGTCTTAATTATTCGGTGAGTTATAGTGCTGCCTTTTTTTTGCAAATTGGCGTAGGTGATGACGTCCCCAACCTTCAGCGATTGTATGGGGACGCTGTGCATCAACACCAAAGAACCCGGCGGAATTGTTGGGCGCATACTGCCAGTTGGCACGGTCAGGGCTTTCCACCCTGATGCCGACCAATTAAATAGCAGTACCGCGCCGCAACAAACCGCCAGGAACGCGATGCTTAAACTAATGACTATTCGACGAAGCGATTTCATTAGTTAGCTTTTATTTTTACTGGTTTCCGACGAATTCAATTCTGAATGGCGTTAATGTTTGACCCCCTGGGCCACTATAGCTGCCACTCAAAGTAGCTGTAGCAGTACAGTCTTCAGTAGGTCCGGTAGCCAATTGACTACCTGGGAAACCAACTGCGCTACTATATGCAGTAAGTGGACCTGACAAAGTCCCAATGGTTGGACAATTGAGCGAAAGTGTCACATCGCTTGGTGAAATTTGTGAAAGTGAAAAATCTGTTGGTATTTTCGCTGTAATCGACAGCGGAACATCGCCCGTATTATCTAGACAAAATGCAAATGGCGCAGATGCTACACCTGGCACTAGCGTTGCAGTTAAGCCAGTTGTTTGTGTTATATCGCCATCTGGACAACTGGTTCCTGGGCCGATTGCTAACTCTGCTGTTGCTGAATCAAACGTGTTTGGGTCTAACGCAACCGCGCTAGACTGTAGATTTGCGAACGTCACCGCACCGACCAGACCCATGACCACGCCCATGGTACCGATTGAACGGACCATCGGGCTAACTCTTCGTATGTTTACCATACCCACCCCCTATTTAATTAGTTATAACCAGAACCGATGCCCTTTTTGCGAAAGCGCGATGTCATAAGATACGGCTTTTTGGCCTAAACATAGCCTTGATCTGTTTAAACTTGCCGTTTTTTTGCTCCAACCCCGCGCCTTTAGTAAAAAGCGCTAAACCCCCCTGGTTGTAATAACATTATCTCATAGGGTATAAGCACAAGCACCAAGTGCTTTTGTCAACGTTGTAGCAAGCGCAGCAAATTATTTTGCAGCCGTTTTCTTTTTCGATTTACCGTTTACCGTGCGTTTACTGTTTTTCATTGCAAACGGATAATAGCCAAAGCATGGCGAATGGTGAATGGTTTATAAGTACGCTTCTAGGGCTTGGTCGGCTTGGTCTTTAAAATAGCCGATTTCGTTGCTGTTATTGGTTATAAAAACATCGGCTTTGGCTTTTACGGCCGCACCGTTTAGGCCGGCATCACCGCCAGATGGCTGCATTTCGGTGTGCTCTTCGGCCATAAATTGTTCAAATGTTTTGCGGTCTTCGTCGCTACGCATTCTTTTAGCAAGACGCTCAAAACGAACCTCGGGATCACCATCGGTCCATACCACTACCCCACCCAGCTGGTGCACTCTATCGACTTCTACAGGGTTACGCAGGCTGGCAATAGCCAAGCCCTTATATTCGTCCACGCTAGATCTAAAAATTTCTACAGCTTTGTCTATTAAAACCCCAGGTCCTGATTTGCGGCGCCATTCGGCGCTTAAGGCTCGCATATTTTCTCTTTCAATAGTAAGACCACGTTTTTTTAGCTCGCCGCGGAGTATATCGCTAACGGATACAAATAACCAGCCGTGCCTTTCGGCCAGCATATGCCCCACGCTATCTTTACCCGATGCATTTGTGCCCGCTAGTCCAATAAGTTTCATTTATTTCCCACTCATAAGCATGTCAAAACTTACTCCGGCTTTATCGGCCTTGTCGTGCATTTTTTGTAGTGCCGATGCCAATGCGCTGGAAGCCATTGCTGGGCTAATACCTAATTGCACACCTAATTCTTTGAGTGTAATCTTTTCTTCTCCATGAAAGCCAAAGCTGCCCCCAACCAAAAAACGCTCAGTTTCGTCCAGCTCTTTGATAAGAAGCTTCAGCCAAGATTTGGCTATGCCCTTTTGTAGTCTGGACTCTGGATTGGTCCATTCGTCCCCGGTCGGAATAGTATCCTGTAGAGTTAAATCGCTGATTTGATGCTGCCCCCTGCCTATCGGGCTTTCCAGTGAAACCGGGTCATTAAAGGCTTTTATAAGATTCTCTACTTGGAACGTGTGCAGGCGAGATGCCGCGGCGATGGCACCATTATCTTTTTGGGTAGGTATTCGTTCATTACTATTAGTAAAAATTGTTTCCTGTTTACGCACTACTTTCCTCTTTTGATGCATATGTGCCGGAAGGCGGACGGTGCGAGTTTCGTCGCAAACGCACTTAATTATAGCGTTGCGGATAAGTTTAGACGCGAACGTACTAAACCTGTTACCAAGATCGGGATCAAACTTTTCTGTTGCCGCAATTAGGCCCTCGCAGCCGGCCTGGATTAGGTCATTCATTTCGTGTTTGTGTGCATATAGCTTAGCTATAGATGCCACTAACCCTAAATTGGCAAAAATCATCTCCTTTTTGGCCTGAGGATCACCGCTTTTTATTTTTTTGGCCAGGGATATCTCTTCACTATGGGTTAAAAGCTCGCTCTTTCCCGCTTGTTCCATAAGGGCTCTCCAAGCTGGTATTTGCGCCGTGCCCAGAGGCAGTTCATCGGAGGCGGCTTTCTCTTGTGATTTTTCGTCCGCTGGGTAGTAATCGCCTTGGGCGGTTCCACGGAATTCTGGATGTAAATTTATAACTTGGGCAGGTTCACCATCGGGTTCTACTTGTTCGGTTGCCAATCTTAAACCTCTTATAGAAAGGCTATCCAGGTCTGGCGATTCATATTCCCACACCAGTGATTCTGCTATAGCCATTGGTGCATACCTACTTAAGTTTGATCATTGCAGATACTCGTGAAGTTTGCGGGTATCTTTGTGCTTGCGCAGTTTGGCCAAGGCCTTGGCCTCTATTTGGCGAATGCGTTCACGGGTAACGCTGAACTCTTGGCCAACTTCTTCTAGCGTGTGGCTTTTGCCGTCTTCTAGGCCAAAGCGTAGTTTTAAGATTTTTTGCTCACGCTCAGTTAGAGTACCCAGAATTTGTTTAACTTGTTCTTTTAACAGTTGTTCGCTGGCCGATTCGGTAGGTGTTTTAGTATCTTCATCTTCGATAAAATCTCCCAGGACACTGTCTTCCTCGTCATCTCGCACCGACGCGTCTAGGGACGAAATATCCTGCTTAATTTTCATGATGTGCTCTACTTTGTCCACGTCCATTTCCATGGCAATGCCAATTTCTTCGTTGGTTGGTTCGCGGTTAAGCTCTTGGGTCAGCCGGCGCTGGGTACGCAGAAGCTTGTTGATGGTTTCTACCATGTGCACCGGGATACGGATAGTTCGGGCTTGGTCGGCAATGGCACGGGTGATGGCTTGGCGAATCCACCAAGTGGCATAGGTTGAAAATTTGAAGCCACGGTCTGGGTCAAACTTTTCTACGGCTCGTAGCAGGCCGGTGTTGCCCTCTTGGATTAGGTCCAAAAGGTCTAGGCCGCGCCCCACGTAGCGCTTGGCAATCGATACTACTAGGCGCATATTAGCCTCGGCCATAGCATCTTTAGCGGCTTTGCTGCCCGACACCACTTTTTTGGCCAGAGCTAGTTCTTCCTCGGCCGTTAACAGAGGTATTTTGCCGATTTCGCGTAGGTAAAGCCGGACTGAATCGTCGGCGATGTCGTCCATGTAGGCGTTATCGTCGGTAATAATTTCTTCGTCGTCCTCTACCGCCCATTCGTCGCTAAAGGTTGTTGGGTCGGGATCGGCGATCTCTACAACCTCGACCTCGGCCTCGGCCAGTTCGTTATAAAGATGCTCTAAAACATCGATGTTAGCCGGGGTGTCTGGAATAAGTTTAAAAATCTCGCGCGGGTCGATTTTGCTTTCTTTTTTGCCTTTGACTAGCAGCTGCTTGATTTGCTTATCAAAAGTCTTGGTTACTTCTCGCTTATCGACACTGTGTTTTTTGGGGCTAGGACTCATTGGTTCCTCCTTTTGTCGGAATAGAAATTAAAGATTGAAAATTTATCTTAGGAGTTTATTTAATTTATCGGCTTTTTTTACTAACTCGGCCATTTGGGAATCACTGGTAGTTGTTTGCATGGTTTCGGCTAAATCTTGTTTTTGCGTTTTTACATACCGGTCAATAAGCCGGTGTTTAAGGTTATCTGCCTGCTCTTCCAGATCGGCGAGCGAAAGACCTTGATATAATTCCTCAAACTGCAATGCAATGATTTTAACATAATCGGCCACCTCTTTCAACTCCTTAGCTTTGGTGGCTTCACCGCTGAAATCCGGATTTTTGATCAGAAAGCCAAATACGATGCGTGCCGGGCCATCGCTAAAAAACTCGGGCTCGATATCTTTTAGCAAGTTGCGGATTTTGGGCTGCATCATAACCATCGCCAAAAGGTGATCTTGAAGCTTTTGATATTCTAGTACTAATTTATCGGTTTTAACGGAATCAATTTTGCGCAGTTTACGGGGCTGGGCTGGCACAAGTTCTTTTGTGCCGGACAGCTTAGACTTAATCGTTTCTAAGCTGGAATCAGTTAGGGTAGCGATCTGCTTCAGGTAATGCTCCTGCTCTACCGGGTCAGTAAGGCTGCGAATTGTAACAACTAGAGCATCGGTAAAGACCTTTTTGCCAGCTGCGGTAGTAAGATCTAGTTCGGTTTGGTAGCGGTCTATTAACCAATCTGGTGCTTCCTGAGCGCCTTCTATGGCTTTTTGCCAAGCTGCCACGTCTTTACGTATTAACTCGTCTGGGTCTTTGGCATCTGGTAGGCTAATAATGCGCAGATTTACCCCGGTTTTTTGAGCCAGCGGGATTACCCGCTCGGTAGCGGTTATCCCGGCCCTATCGGCGTCAAAACTTAGGCGAATATCGCCAGTAAAACGTTTTAGTTCGCGCAGATGCTGATCGGTCATGGCTGTACCAGCGCTGGCAACCACGTTTTTTACGCTGGCTTGATAGCTTTGAATTACATCCAGATTGCCCTCGGCCACCACTACAAAACCGATCTTGCGAATCGCTTCTTTAGCCAGATGCAGCCCAAAAACCTGCCGGCTTTTGTCATAAACAACAGTCTGTGGGGTGTTTATATACTTTGGGGCGTCTGGATCATCTACCAATAATCTGGCCGTAAATCCAACTACACTGCCCCGAGCATCACATAGCGGAATCATGACACGGCCACGAAACATATCGCCTAGGCCAGCGTGGCGCTGAAAACTCAGGCCCGAGCGTTTAATTTCGTCGGGCGAAAAACCCCGTTTGGATAAAAAATCTACTAGGGCGTGACCGGTGTTTGGGGAATAGCCCAGCCGCCAATCC
>JAYSLE010000053.1:0-3456 GCA_043725845.1 Candidatus Saccharimonadota bacterium | reverse complement strand
GCTCAGGAATTAGAGCTGGGCAAGCCTCCTTTATCCAGCACCAACGTGATGGTGCTGTGGCCACCCCAGCGCCTGCTTATCGGCAGGTAGGTATTATTTTACTTTTGGCCTATCATCCAGGTGCCGTTTTCTCTAAAGGCTGGTATGGTTTGGCGGCGAGCGGCATTTAATAAAGTATGCACAGATTCATCTGTTTGTTTGGCGTATTCAGTGACTTTTATAACTTTCTGGCCCTTCAGATATGCTAGTCTTTTGTGCAAGGATTCTATCAGTGCTAGCGCCACCGTTCGTTCCATTTTTTTAGCGCCCCCTCGGCTCTGGTAGTCTAAAAAGGCCGCGTAATAGTCGGCTTTGCCCTTGCTACGGATAATAACCGGCGGAAAGCCCAGTCGCATAAGCTGATAGTTTATAAGTGCTCGGCCAATGCGCCCATTACCATCGTTAAATGGGTGGGTGTGCTCAAATTCTAGATGGAACCAGGCGATGTTGTCTGAAAAGAACTTCTCATTGCTAGACGAATAATCCAGCAGTGCGTTCTCTAACAAACGCTCAATATGCTCAGGTGCAGGAGCAATATGTGTGCCTACCCGTACGTATTCATTTGCTCTCCGAAACCGCCCAGTAATCGAATCATCAATGCCGGCCATTAGCATTTGGTGCATTGATAGAATAATTTTCGGTGATATATCGGTTTTTTTAGCTTTTAGCCATATGTATTCCGTGACACCAGCTAAGTTTTTAGCTTCGTAGACCTCCCTGACGCTAAGATTGCGAGACACTTCTTGCTCCAATAATATTTTTTCGGTTTCTTTAAGAGTAAGGGTGGAGTTTTCTATGGCGTTAGAGTTATATACACTGTCGGCAATTTCTGCCTCGTCAATTAGCCTTAAGAGCTTCTCTTCGCCTATCCTTAACTTCTCAAACTCTCGTTTAAGTTCTTGTAGGCGTTTTCTATATTGTAGCGGTGTTGCCATATTAATATTGTAACAAATTAACGCTATTACTGTCAATAAGCGTTAATAATGCGCATTTTTACCTAAAGTTAACGCTACTTTAATAGCATAACCAATCCACCTTCGCCAAGGCTACGGTGGACAGGTTTACACTTCCCCGTCGTATAATTGGGCTGATGAAGTATCTATCTAAAAAGTGGGCTGAACTACTTTTACTTACTCTGCTTTTGGTTGCTGTTGGGGTTTTCTATACGGCTCAAAACTACTGGCCGCGAAATTATCATAATCCTGATTATCGAAGTTTTATGGAGAATTATCACTTTTGCACCACGCTAGAGGGCGGAACCCAGCCCGAAAGTTCAGTCAACTT
This sequence comes from Candidatus Saccharimonadota bacterium, assembly GCA_043725845.1. Lineage (GTDB taxonomy): Bacteria > Patescibacteriota > Saccharimonadia > Saccharimonadales > UBA10212 > JAYSLE01. The sequence goes on along the minus strand of JAYSLE010000053.1, from coordinate 2,133 downwards.
CAAAAACCCTGATTTATACGACCTTTGGAAAAGTGGCAAAGGCTGCCAGATAAACCCCCTTTAGCATAACCAATTTACTCTGGGCTTATCGCGCGATTTCGAGCTGAGTGATGCGCTGTTCGTGATTTGTTACTACAGCTTTGATGGCCTTAACGTCGTTTTTAACTTCTGTCAGGTCGGACTGCATGGCTGGAAGTACTTTAATTTGGTCCTGGATTTGGCCGACTGCCTCAACAACGCCGTCCATTTTGCTATTCATGTCCTCAAGCAATATGCCGAGGTGATTATCATTCATGGACTAATTCTAGCACGCGGCAATGCTGCCAAAAATCATAACCAATTTACTCCTCCCCACCCCGGCCGCGGAAAACATAAGCAATATGCTAAAGTTAGTTATGGGCGTAAAATTATGAGTGAAAGTATGGCTATCGACTGGACACCAATTTATAAGAAGTACAAGGGTCTTTGGGTTGCTCTAAAACAGGACGAAAAGACGGTTATTGCCTCAGGCAAAGATGCCGGCGCTGTTCTAAGGGAAGCAGTTCAAACAGGATACGAAAAACCTATCATGATGAAAGTCCCCCAAAAAGTGCAAGCCTATGTAGGCTTGCATGGCGTCTAGTAATTTCCACTATAAGCGAGTTGGATCTAACCCATCTACCGGCCCGATATATAGGCCAATTATTCCCGTTGAGGTAAGAAATAAGAGGCTTTCATTCCCTACTGAAGCTTTATTAGATACCGGCGCCGATTTTTGCATATTCAGCGGTGAGATTGCCAAAGCGGTTGGCATTGATATAGGTACTGGCTCTCCGCACGAAATAGTTGGAGTTGGAGGAAAAGTTACCAAGGGCTTTATCCACAAGATAGGATTGGAAATTCCTGGTTTTAGTATGTTCAGCTGTTGGGGATTCTTCTCAGATCAGTTGAATGATATGAACCATGCCATCCTGGGTCAGGTTGGGTTTTTTGATTGTTTTAAGGTAAGTTTTGATTATACTCGCAAGCTAATAACTGTCCGCCAAAAATAAAAAAATACTTAACTAGTTAAGTATTTTCTAACCTTAGTTGCAGTGGTCTGCGGTCCATGCGTGAACGCCGTCGTTAAATTCCTGGGACTTACCGTTATCGTAAGTTGGATCGCAAATTTGATACTGCTCAGCGTAGCTATACCCAGCATCGTAACCACTCTCGCCTTCCGCTGGCACTGCATTCGGTGTGGCACTGGATGTTACGGGACATGCAACAGTAGTATTAAACACGCAGTACGGAAGCGGGGTTCCACATTTATCCTTTTGTACTTGCGCAACATAGACATCATCATATATTTGGTGGGTTACAACCAAGCCCTTACTTTGATAGCCTAGTAAGCCTAATTTATCTAAACTACATTTGAGCTGACAGCTGGCATTATTACTCGTTGGAATTTGCCCTGCCAGGTCACTTGTCGTGAACGGTCCTGGTGTATCTGGGTCTCTATAGCTACTGCAGTCTACCTCCGCTGAGTTGTGGCTAGTTGTTGTTTGCGGCTCTGGATTTTGAATGGTATTTATATCCGCCCGCTCTGAAGTAGCGACCCGTGCGGCTTTAACTTTGACTTGATGATAGTGATAGCCTAACGCAAAGATACCAACCATTGCTCCAGCTAAAACAGTTGCTATAAGCCGGTCATACTCTTTAAATATATTCTTAACTGTCATACTTGGTCCTCTTACTGGCTATCACCCACCTTTAAGCCAAGTGTTGATTTAAGCTTATTATACAATTTTAAGAAATAAAGATAAAGGGAGTCCGTGAGGACTCCCTTTATAAAATTCGGCACCGTGCTATTTTCCCAGGGCTAAAACCCAAGTATTGTAACCGCAGCCGGGCTTAACTTTGGTGTTCGGGATGGGAACCAGTGTTTCCCCGGCGCCATGGGCACCGAACGCGAACTTTGTTCGCAATTATCAATTTTCAATTCACAATTTACAATGAATGAATCAATAACCAATGAAACAAAAAGCGTGTTCGGTGTCCATTTTGCACGGACTCGCCCGCCGAAATTTCTTTGAAATTTGTGCGGGTAAAAATTGTTAAAGTATCTAAAAATTCGGCTTTGATTTGAGAATATTGTTTGAACGTTCTTTGCAA
>JAYSLE010000052.1:0-2743 GCA_043725845.1 Candidatus Saccharimonadota bacterium | reverse complement strand
GGGTCACCATTCATCAACATTAGCGGGAATACATTTTTATGATAGTTAATATCGAAAACCTAGCGGACGTTCGCAGTCAGCACAAGAAAGAAAAGATTGTACTAACTAGCGGTACATTCGATATGCTCCACGTAGGTCATTTGCATTACCTTAATGCAGTTAAAGCCTTAGGCGATATCGTGGTGGTGATGCTTAGCGGCGATAACCGTGTTCGAGCTAGAAAAGGCCCAAATCGACCAATTATTCCAGAGAAAGATCGAGCACAAATGCTTGATGCTTTAAAGATTGTTGATTATGTATTTATTGATCCGGCCAAGAACCAGCCCGAACAAATTGATCCCGTACACGCAGAGATCGTTATGTATCTGGACCCGGACGTCTACGTAACTGACGGTGAAGATCCGAGGTTATTCGACATAATGGATAAGTCTAAATTACTTGTACTACCACGAACAGATAAGCAAGATTCAACTTCCGATATCATTAAACAAATTGTTGATCTTAATTAATTGTAAAAAGTGCGGGTCTAACAGATAATGTAAGCATTATGATTAAACGGTGGGTATTCGTATAAAAATTCCAACGGCTATCGGAGGCACAGGTGTTTAAGTTTGGCAAAGGTGGTGACTCTGGCCAGTCTTTTAAGCGCGGTGGAGTAACCGTTAGTAAAGGTTTGGCCAAGAACGAACGTTTAAGCTCGGATTTTGTTTTGGGAGCAATAGAGGACGGCGTGGTAATGGTTGGGAACGACAATATTATTGGTCTATTTAACCCGGCTGCCAGCAAAATATCCGGCTGGCCTGCTGAGGAGGCCGTGGGCTTGGAATATCACACTGTGCTGCCTCTAGTAAACGAAAAAGGCGAACCTTACGCCCCCGAAAATCACCCAATTAACAAAACCTTAGTCACCGGCCAGCCGATTCGAGACAGTAAAGGGTGGTTAGCTACCCGTGGCAAAAAGCGTATCCCCGTATCGGTCATAGTTTCACCAGTTATGGAGGAAAACGGCCGGGCTACCGGCACGGTTGTTGGAGTATTTCGGGACATTACTAGTGAACAAAGTGCCGAAAGCCACCGCACCGAGTTTATAAGTACCGCCAGCCACGAAATGCGCACGCCGATTGCCGCAATAGAAGGCTATCTGGCCCTGGCCCTGAATGAAAAAGTTACTACCATTGACCCCAGGGCCCGTAGTTACCTGGAAAAAGCTCATAACTCTACAAAAGCCTTGGGGGAATTGTTTGCCGATTTACTAACCAGCTCTAAAGCCGAAGACGGCCGCCTGGCCAGCTACCCCACGGTAGTGGAGATTGGCGAAGTAGTAGAGCAGGTGACCGATACCGCCCGCTTTAACGCCCAAAAGAAAGGCTTACAGCTTAAATATGTTGTTAGTAGCAACAAGGAAGTCTCTGGCGGGTTGGTTGTAAGACCGCTATTTTATGCCTTTGCCGACCCTAACCGCTTGCGCGAAGTTCTGCAAAATCTGGTTGATAACGCCATCAAATATACAAACGAGGGCTGGGTATCTATCGCTCTGACCGGCAACAATGCCGTTGTTCAAATTCAAATTAAGGATAGCGGTATGGGCATTCCGCCTGAAGACTTGTCGCATCTTTTTCAAAAATTTTACCGAGTAGACAGCACTATGACCCGTACTATTGGTGGCACTGGGCTGGGTTTATTCATCTGCAGAAAAATCTTAGAGCTGTATAACGGCCGCATCTGGGTTACTAGCCAACTGGGTAAGGGAAGCACTTTTTTTGTTAACTTGCCTAGATTGTCCAGCTCGCAGGCCCTGGAAATGCAAAAAAAACAGGCTGGGTTGATAAATCCTCAGGGAGAGCTTTAGGGCTTTGGCTTTAGCCAAAGCGTGCTACAATTATTCTTAAGTGTAAGCATTAACATTAGAGTGGGTAAAATCATAAAAAATGTCTAAAGTCCTACTTGTCGAAGATGATAACAATCTGCGCGAGATATTCGAGATGCGCCTCCAGGCCGATGGCTATAAGACGGTTGTAGCCGGCGACGGCGAAGAGGGTTTGGTGGTAGCCATGCGTGAAAAGCCAGACTTGATTGTGGCCGATGTTATGATGCCTAAACTATCTGGCTTTGAGATGCTAGAAACTTTGCGGGCCGCCCCTGAAATGAGCAATACCAAGGTGATTATGATGACCGCTCTAGGCCAAGCTGAGGACCAAGCTCGCGGCGAAAAGCTGGGCGTGATAAAGTATTTGGTGAAGTCCCAGGTTACCTTAGAGGATTTCGCACGTGTCGTCCAAGAGGTTTTGCAAGCCGGGCCCTCTGGCCCTAAGCAGCCAGGCCCGCCTGGCGAATCAGTTAGCGATAACAGTCCATCAATAAATAATAATCAAGAAAGCGAGAAGTCTATGCCCCCAGCAGACAACGCAGCACCAACTAATCCAGATCCAGCAGCCGATGATAGCGCCGCGGCAGCCAACCCAATTAGCAGCGGTATGCCGCCAGTTGATGATCCGGCCGTTCCAGCCAGCGATCCAATAGCGCCAGTTAGCGATGGCCAGCAGTCTAGTGCCGAGGAACAAAGTAGTGTTAACAGTCAAATTGATAGTTTTGTTTCAAGCACTCCAGCAGACAGTACCTCCGCTGTGGATAGCGGAGCGTCAAGCTCCGGTTCTAGCACACCCACCGAACACGCCGATATTGCTGTTGCCGACGCACCAGCAGATGCACCATCAACTGATGATGCTGCACCGGCAGGCGACGC
>JAYSLE010000051.1:0-6049 GCA_043725845.1 Candidatus Saccharimonadota bacterium | reverse complement strand
AACGGCGACAAAGTTTTATTAACCATTGATGCAGCTATGCAAAAACAGTTGGAAAACCTCTTAAAACAAGGTCTGGACAATGCTAAGAGTAAATCCGGCAGTGCTCTGATAATTGACCCATATAACGGGGCGATTAAAGCCATGGCTAATTTACCCACCTATGACCCGTCCCAGTATTACAAACAAGCCGATGGGACTATTTTTAATAATGCCGCCGTTAGCGAACCGCTAGAAGTAGGATCGATTATGAAAACCTTGACGGCTAGTGCGGCACTGGATTTAGGGGTTATCAATCCCGAAACTAGTTATAACGATCCCAGTGTTTGGCCGCTAGATGGCCACAGTATTACCAATATTGAAGAGGACGGTGGACCAGGTGCGCATAATATCGCTGATATTTTAAATCTTTCTATTAATACCGGTGCAACCTGGATGTTGATGCAAATGGGGGGGCAAACCGGCGTAGTTAATCAAAAAGCTCGGGATCGTTGGCATGATTATATGGTTAATCACTTTAATCTTGGAAAAGCAACGGGGGTAGAGCAGGGGTACGAGGCCGCCGGTTATGTGCCAGACCCAGATAAAGGCTATGCCTTGCAGCTAACCTATGCCAATACTGCCTTTGGCCAAGCCATGACCGCCACGCCTCTACAGATGGGCGCTGCGTTATCAAGTGTAGTAAACGGCGGTACATATTTTCAACCAAGGTTAGTAGACCAAACAACTACAGCGAGCGGTAAAGTTACCGCAAAAAACTCTACCTTGGTTCGCCGCGACGTAGTGTCTCCCAAAGTTAGCGGTGATATTGTATCGCTACTGGAATACGTAGTAAAAGGACACCTCGCCGAAGGCTTTAATTATCTAAGATTTCCGGACAATTACATTGTTGGTGGCAAAACTGGCACCGCTCAAATAGCCAATCCAGCCGGGGGGTACTACACCGACAAATACAACGGTACATATATGGGATTTGTTGGTGGAGACCGTCCGGAGTACGTGATAGTTGTTAAGGTCAGTGACCCGGGTGTTGGTGGCTATGCTGGTTCGCAGGCTGCCCAACCAATATTTGCTTCTTTGGCTCATATGCTAATTGATGATTTTAATGTTGCCCCCAGGACCACTCCTTAACAAAAAAGTGTATAATATTGCTTGAATAAGCCCTAAAGAAAACAAACATGACAACTCTTCAAATAGTAGCCGATTCGCACACCATAGAGCAGATCTTTATTTTTGGCCTACTGGGTTTTTTGACGGCTATGGCCCTAACCCCTTTGTATACGTCGGCCGCCTACAGCGGTAAATGGTGGAAGAAGATGCGCACCCACACTATCAGCGGCGAAGCCGCCAAGGTTTTTAATAAACTGCACGCCGCCAAGCACGAACGCAACATACCGACTATGGCCGGTATCATTTTTATTCTATCGGTTAGTTTGGTCACGCTTGCCGGAAACTTATCCAGAGCCGAAACCTGGTTACCTCTGGCTGCTATGGTAGGGGCTGGGGGTATTGGTTTACTCGATGATGTTATTAATATTCGCGGTTTTGGCGGCAATGTAGCCGGCCTAAGGGCCAAAGTTAAAGGGTTAATGCTAGTGGGCGTATCTTTAGTAGGCGGGTGGTGGTTTTATGAGAAACTCGGAATTACCTCTGTTCATATACCGTTCTTTAGTAATCTGCACCTGGGATGGCTAATCATTCCGCTATTTGTATTGGTAGTTTTTTCTACTGCGATCTCGGTTAACTTTACAGATGGATTAGACGGCTTGGCCGGAGGCTTGGCGGCTACAACCTTTGGCGCTTACGCAGTTATTGCGCTAATAGAAAAAAAATACGGAATCTCTGGTTTTTGTATGACCTTGGTCGGTGCACTGCTTAGCTACACCTGGTTTAATATTTATCCTGCGCGCTTTTTCATGGGAGATGTGGGTTCTTTTGCCCTTGGTACGGCACTAGGGGTGGTGGCCATGCTGACCGATACAGTTATACTGCTGCCGGTATTAGGATTGGTGTTTTTTGCCGAAACAGCGTCGGTAGTAGTCCAACTTATATCTAAACGACTTCGGGCTGGTAAGAAAATCTTTAAGTCTAGTCCCATACACCATCATTTTGAAGCTATCGGCTGGCCAGAAACCAAAGTCACTATGCGCTTTTGGGTTATTGGCCAAATGTCTGCCCTGCTAGGGATTATTCTGTTTGTACTTGGGGGAGTTTCTTGAACACTCGCCCTAGGCGTTCTCCGGCCGTTAATGGCCAATTAGCTAGGTTGCGTGGCAAGAGCGCTCCTGGCAGCACTAGCCGCCGTCACAAGCCTGATTACTGGCTTTTGGTGCTTACATCTTTAATGCTGACCATTGGTTTGGTTGTAGTTTATTCGATTAGCCCTGGATTGGCGGCCAGCCAACACGTTAGCCAGAGCTATTTTATTTCTAAGCAGCTAATTGATGTAGTACTGGCCGGAGCAGCTTTTGGGGTATCCTCTTATTTGCCGGTTAGCTGGTGGCAAAAATCGGCCAGGCCCCTGGCCATCGCTGCCATACTAGGCTGTTTAATTGTGTTAGTTACCCCTGTTGACGCCGTTTATCAAGCCCACCGCTGGATTCGCTTGGGCGGGTTATCGTTTCAGATTGCCGAACTGGTTAAACTGGCGCTCTTAGTCTGGGTGGCTGGATTTTTAAAAGACAGGTTTCAGCAAGGTCAGCTAGCCGACTATAAGAGTACTCTAAGGCCACTTTTGGTTTTAATGTTAGCTATCGGCGTATTAGTTGCCAAAACCCAGAGCGACCTTGGTTCTACTGGGGTTATGTTGGCGATGATTGGTTTGATGGCTTATCTGGCAGGGATACCCCTAAAAAGAGTTGTTATGTTTGGTGGCTTGGTTGTTCTTTTGGTGGTTATTGCCGTGTCCAGTAGTAGTTATCGCCGCGATAGGTTGGCAACCTTTTTACATCCGGGTCGAGACTGCCAGGGTACCAGCTACCAGGCCTGTCAGGCGCTAATATCAGTGGGTTCTGGCGGTATATTTGGTTTAGGGCTTGGTTATAGCGTTCAGGCTTATGGCTACCAGCCTGAGGCCTCTAATGACTCGATATTCGCTATAATGGCCGAAAAGTTCGGGTTTATAGGTACAGTTGGCTTGCTGACACTTTACGGAGCCTTTATAACCCGGCTTAAAAACATTATCGAACGTACTGCCGACCAGTTTAGTCGATTATTGGTAGTTGGCGTTTTGGCTTGGCTAAGTACCCAAATGCTAATTAACATTGGGGCAATGATCGGGCTACTACCATTAAAAGGCATTACTTTGCCACTGATTAGCCAAGGTGGTACAAGCATGATTTTTCTTACAGCCGCCCTAGGGCTGGTTTTTCAAATTTCACGATATACTAGTTACAGTAAAACTGAGCCGGAAGGCAGCCACATTGAAACAGCCAAACCATACTATAGTTTTGACGGGCGGCGGGTCGGGCGGGCACATAACGCCGCTATTGTCTCTCGCCCACGCGCTTAAAATCGCCGAGCCAAGTGCCCGGTTGGTCTATATCGGCCTAAAAGACGATAAGCTTTCTAGTTTAAAGAGTGAATACGAGGTCTTTGATAGCGTTTATTACATACCCTCCGGCAAGTTCCGACGGTACCACGGCGAGAGTTTTTGGCGTCACCTGATTGATTTTAAGACATTATTTTTGAATGCTCGTGATTTTTTTAGGGCAATCCACGGTGTTTTTGTGGCGCGTAAACTCCTAAAAAAAATTAAACCCAGCGTAATTTTTTCTAAAGGCGGTTTTGTTAGCGTACCAGTTGGAATTACTGCGCATTGGCAACACCTCCCAATTGTTACGCACGATTCTGACACTGTCCCGGGCTTAGCAAACCGAATTATCGGTAGGTGGGCGGCTATTCACGCCACGGGCATGCCCAGCGATCTCTACAATTACCCCAAAGAAACTATCCGTTATACCGGCATACCAATAAGCATTAAATTCCAGCCAGTCAGTGTTAGTACACAAGTTGAATTCAAACAGAAACTGGGTCTAGCTAGCGACGACCTAGTTCTGATGGTGGCTGGTGGCGGACTAGGTTCTAAGAACGTTAACGAGCTTGTGACTTCTATTGCACCGCATCTGATGGAGCGTTTTCCAAAACTGAATATTCTGCATGTTACCGGCACTAGTCATGAGTCGGTGGTAGCAGCCGAGTACCAATCTGTTCTTGATTCTGAAAGTATCAGCCGTGTCCAGGTAGTTGGTTTTAGTGATGAGATTTATAAATATAGCGGTGCGGCCGATCTAATAATTGCCAGGGCCGGGGCTACTACGTTAGCTGAGTTTGCTACCCAGGCCAAGGCCTGCATAATCATTCCTAGTCCATTTCTGACCGGGGGTCATCAGCTAAAAAACGCCTCACTTCTAGAGAAAACAGGGGTGGCAGAGGTATTACCTAACGATATCGGTAAAGATAAACTACTAACAGTAGTTACTGCACTGTTGTCGGACGGGGCCAAACGGGCAAGCTTATCCAAAAAACTTGCATCTACAGCGGTAGACAATGCAGCTGAAAAATTAGCTCAGGTGGTTTTGGAGGCCGCAGAGCAGAGAACAGCTGGTTAATGCGAAGAAAGTCAAAAATACAACAGCCAAGAGCTCGTCAACCTATTAATAGAGACAAAAGTGTACCTCTAACAAAATATTACCGTTCTGGTGATTCTACAGAGACACCTAGTCCTTTTAAATCGTCTAGAAAAACTAGCCGTTATCGCAGCTTTTTTATTCGGGGCTTGGATATTTTGATAATATTCCTGCTACTTTTTGGCTTGGTGTTTAGTATGTTGGTCAACTTTGATCCAAAACTGGTAGTTAGTTCTTACGCCTATCGACCATATAATACCTACTATCAACCAATAGTCGGACAATTGCGATCTTTTAAGAATCGAAACAAAATTACACTAGACGAAGCCGGGATCGCAGCCGTCTTAAAAGCCAAGTTTCCAGAAATTTCAGGAGTATCGCTAGAGCTGCCTTTACTAAGCCAAAAAGCGGCTATACACCTTACAATTGCTGCTCCAGCCTTTCTTATTAGTAGTGGCGGCCAATTATTTTTGATTGATTCCGAGGGTCGGGCGGTATCGGCTAATGTCAATTCTGTCGGGTTCAAAGACCTGGCAGTTATAACAGATCAGAGCGGCTTTAGCGTGGTAACTGGGAAGCAAGTTTTAAGTTCTGAAAATGTGGCCTTTATCAATACCGTATTGGCGCAGTGCAAGCGCGGTGGTGTATCGGTCCAGTCATTAACACTGCCGGCTAAAGCTCAAGATCTTTATCTTAAAACAGCCGACCGACCGTATTATACAAAATTCTTTCTTGACGGCGATGTTAATCTACAAAGCGGACAATTTTTAGCCTCTCGTCATCAGTTTGATGTTCATGGCGACCAACCCAGTGAATATCTTGATGTCCGAGTACCGGGTAAAATTTTCTATAAGTAAGGACCAGGCAGGGGATATTCAACCGTACGTTGCAAGAGCTATCCGCGGGTCTCATAATTAAACGTTTGTACGTCCGGCAGTGACCAGATTTAGTTTAACAGCCAAATGATAGTCCCCACCCCTTCCAGTTCGTAATTTGTTCATAAGTTTGTTTTTATTTAACTACAAAAAAAACTTATATAATAATATCGAACCGTCAAAAGTCAAATAATGTATTCAAGCCGGCGAGGCAGGGGAAACTATACAAAAATATCAAAAGGCGAAAAGTCAAACATGTAGGCTGTGGAAAACTATTGGACTTTTCACAGCAGATTTTACGACATTTAGTGTAAGCATATAAAGACGATGGCAAAGGGCACGTCAATTCAGACTAGGTAGTAGGACTAATGCCATTTAACGTACACTAGTGGGAAGTCCCCTGTTAGTAGGGGGTATTGGAGTTCATCTCCAGTAGATAAAGGTCACGTCGTGAAATATACATTGTGCGACGTATTGTCTATGCCTGTCTTTTGGTGTTCTCTGCCACTTTCATATTCCTTATTTTGCAACTTCCCCATTTTTTTGTTT
>JAYSLE010000050.1:0-5338 GCA_043725845.1 Candidatus Saccharimonadota bacterium | reverse complement strand
CAGACCTGCCTTGGCAAAGAGTAGTTATGAAAGATGGTGGTTTAGCCACGGGTTACCCCGGTGGAACAGAGGGGCACGCAGCTGCCTTAATCGCAGAGGCCGTCGAAGTAAATGAAGATCTTAAGGTAAATATGAGCAAGCACTTATGGCGACCAGGATTAGATGTTTGACGCTAGACATTAGAATTTAGATTTATGAAAAACCCCAAACGTCCAACGTCCAACGTCCAACTTCTAGTTATAGTTGGTCCCACGGCGACTGGTAAATCAGATCTAGCGATGAAAATCGCTAAGGAGTTTAGCGGCGAGATTATATGTGCCGATTCCCGGACTATATATAAAGGAATGGATATCGGCACCGGAAAACCGTCTAGGACAGATCAAAAAACTATCCGGCACCACTTGCTAGATCTAGTCGAGGTTAACGAGTTTTTCTCGGCAGCCGATTTTAAAGAACATGCGGTTAGGGCAATTGCAGACATTCAAAAAAGAAACAAGCTGCCAATATTGGTTGGCGGCAGCGGGCTGTACATAGACTCCGTCCTATTTGATTTTGAGTTTTTACCACCGGCCGATATGGCTCGTCGCAAGCAGTTAAATGCTATGGATATTAGAGGTTTACAGAAGGAGCTAATAGACAAAAATATAACTCTACCACTGAACTATCTAAACAAGCGGCACTTAGTTCGATCTTTAGAAACAAATGGAGCAAAGCCTAAGAAAAATAAACTTCGAAAAGATACTTTGGTTATAGGAATGGATGTAAAAAGTGAGGATCTAAAATCTTTAATTATCGATCGGGATCAGCAGATGATAAAAGCTGGACTGGAAACCGAGGTAAGGACCTTGACGAGTAAATTTGGGCGCAGCGCAGTCTCCCTAGACGCCATTGGCTACCGGGAATGGCAAGCTTACTTTGACGGTAACCAAACACTACAAGAAACTAAAGATCTTATAGTTAAAAACAGTATTTCGTATGCTAGGCGGCAGAGGACTTGGTTTAGGCGCAACCCGCATATACAGTGGTTCGATAGATCCGAGGTGGCCTACGCCTATTTGACTAAACTCCTCTAATATAGTATAAGTTAGCCCAGTACTTTGACGTTACTCGATTGGGGGAAGTGGATATGGCCACAAAGAAGCCCAAGCTCGGCACGGCACTCAGTACAATCGAGATCAAGGTCCTTCAGCTGGTCGCTGATGGGCTTACGAATGAGCAGATCGGGCTACGGCTACGGAGCACCCCTGAGTCGGTTAAGTCGCGGGTCAGGAACATTCTGCCTAAGCTTGGCGTCCACACTAGGGCCCATGCCGTAGCCGAAGGCTTTCGCAGGGGGCTCATCCAATGAGCGACAAGAGTAAAGCTGCAGAGCTGGCCGACGTGCCGAGCAAGCAGGGCCTAGAAGCTTTGTCGATGGCGGCTCAAGGCCAGTCCTACGACTACATCGCAGGGAAGCTCGAGCTATGGCCGTGGGATCTTCGCAAGCTCTTTAAGCAAACCCGCAAGGCTCTTGGCGCCCTGAACGATGACGAGGCCATTCAGAAGGCCAAAGAACAAGGGCTGATATGATTCAGCTCATCAAGTACTCAAGGCTCGGGGAGTAGGCGGTCGCCAAAAAGACCGCTTGCTCCGCCGGGCTTTTTCAATACCTGAAGAGGTTCGATCTTGGAAAAAACAACGATTCTTTATCTACTTTTATCCAAAGTCGGACCTCTAAGATAACCATCTGAGTAACAATAAAACGAGCTTTTTGTATCATTTTCTGGTACACTGTTAACAGGGAGAAAAAGGTGTTTGAGCAACTGTTTGGATCAAAAACTCGCGTCAAGCTGCTACAGCTATTTTATTCTAATCCGAACCGTTCATTTTATGTGCGCGAAATAACGCGCAAGATTGATGAACAAATAAATTCTGTCCGCCGCGAGCTGGCTAATTTACTAAGCGTAGGCATTATAACTTCCGACGCTAACAACAACCGTCTTTATTACGAGGTCAATCAAAAATACGAATTTAATCAACCGTTGGCTATGCTTTTTGGCGGCGCTGCTATGGCTGCTGACGAGCCCAAAAAATCATCTTCTAAAACACCAGCCGTCAGCAAAACCGCCAAAGCCAGCACGGCAGATTTGCCGCCAGAACACCCACTGGCCAAGGCCGTCCGCGGTACCGGCCGGGTTAGCCTGGCTTTGCTTACCGGGCAGTTCACCCGCGACAACTCGGCCGGCGTAGATGTGCTATTGGTCGGCGATCTAAATCAATCCAAGGTAACCCGCTTTATTAACGAACTGGAGCAGTCCGAAAACAAAGAGCTGCGCTACACCACTATGCCGCTAAAAGATTTTAATTACCGCGTCCAAATCCACGACCGCTTTATCAACAATGTGCTCGGCGCTAAAAAACAGGTTATAATCAATAGCCAAGACCTAACAGTAAATATCTAAAAAGGCGGGGCAATGGAATTACAGTACTACGGCGCGAACTGTTTACGAATTACAACTAAAAAGACTCAGATTATCGTCGATGATAACTTGGCCAAACTTGGGCTAAAGGCGGTTACTAAGCCGACTGACATCGCTCTGCACAGCTTTGTCGGTGTTCCAGAGGCCACGGCTCATTTTACAGCCAACATGCCCGGAGAGTACGAGATCGCCGATGTAGCCATCCACGGTGTGGCCGCCCGAGCTCATATGGACGAGGAAGGTAATCAGAGCGCCACCATCTATACAGTCGAAAGCGGAGATTTAAGGGTCTGCATCTTGGGTCATGTATATCCAGAACTATCAGAAGACCAGTTGGAACAGATTGGTTTAGTAGATATTTTGGTTGTGCCGGTGGGCAATAGTGGCTACACCTTAGATGGCATAGGCGCCCTAAAGCTTATTAAAGCCATTGAACCCAAGGTTGTTATCCCAACCCATTTCGCTGACAAGGCGGTTAAATACGAAGTACCCCAGGTAGAACTGGCTGAAGCCCTTAAAAACCTTGGAATGGAAACCTCCGAAACCACAGATAAATACAAGCCAAAACCCGCCGAACTAGGCGAAACCACCAAGCTTATTGTCCTAGAACGCCAATAGTTCTAAAGAAGACCTTTTTTCTTTAGGGAGCGGATGGCGTTGGTGCTGAGCTTAACCTTCATTTTTTTGCCATCAATAGTAAGAGTTTTGACCTGCAGGTTAGGCTTCCAGGTCTTTTTGGTATGACGCTGGGAAAAACTAACATTGTGGCCGTGCTGATTGCCTTTTTTATCAAATTCTAATCGTTGCATAATTCAACGCCAAATTATATCTGTTAAAAGCGCTTTGGTCAAGGTGTAATAGGGTATAATTACTTAAGTTATGAATGCTAATATGACCGATATTGCCGTATTGCTGGTGGTTGTGCTGCTTAGTATGTCTATTCACGAGATGATGCACGCCTACGCCAGCCACTGGCTGGGCGATGACACAGCGCACGCCCAGGGGCGGGTGTCGATTAACCCCTTAAAGCATATTGATCCGTTTTTTACCGTGGCCTTACCACTACTGTTACTAATTAGAGGCAGCCCGTTTTTGTTTGGTGCGGCCAAGCCTGTGCCAGTAAACTTTAACCGTCTGCGCTACGGCGAGTTTGGCGGAGCAATTGTAGGTGTTATCGGTCCGCTAACTAATATAGTAATCGCGGTAATTGTGGCTATCATTTTTAACCACACCGATGTTGCTCTTGGTGGCACGGTTTACACCATCTTTAAGTACACCATTATGCTAAATGTTGGCCTAGCAATCTTTAACATGATCCCTTGGCCGCCCCTGGATGGATCGCGTTTGCTTTACGCCTTTGCACCGCGTCCACTACAAGAATTCATGGAATCTATAGAGGGAATGGGTATGGTAGGGCTGATGGTGTTTATATTCTTGTTCTACAGCTTTGGCGGTACAGTCGGCAGCCTTATAAACGATATTGTTCGCGCCCTGGCTCCAGGGCTTATCTTATAACCCTAATGATTATTGGTGGGTGTATAATTAAAGTTAGGTCGGTTAGAGACTAGCACAATAAATTTTCTCAACAATCGTTTACTCTCGGGAGTCCTACAATCGGTAGCTCGTGGGCTACGGGTGCGGACACCCACTTTGAATCAAAAGAGTAAATTGAGTGCTACTGACCGACCCCTAAAAAATCCGACATTTGTCGGGTTTTTTAGTTCCTTCGTCTGTTATAATTACCTCTGTTGTCGGGGTGTGGCGCAGCTGGTAGCGCGTACGGCTGGGGGCCGTGAGGTCGCAGGTTCAAGTCCTGTCACCCCGACCATAAAAATTGCGGGATCACCCCGACCATAATCAAAAAAGGATAAAATGAAGACGTTAAAATTCAACCATGATCAGGCGCAGGCCATTGTTGAGGGCCAAAAAAGGTCCACTTGGCGGCTTTATGACGATAAAGACCTGTCCGTAGATGACCAGCTTAAGATAATCGATAAAGTTAATCCCGATGAGCCGGATAGCTGGAAAGTTATTGGGCAGGGCACAGTTAGTGAAGTAGTTGAAAAGAAACTAGGCAAGCTTTCGGCCAGCGACATGCAAGGCCACGAATCATTTCCCAGCCTTGATGATATTTTAAAAACCTACCGGGTTTACTATGGCCAGAGGGTAACTTTTGATACGCCGGTTAAGATAATTTATTTTGATTTTACACCCAACTCAGATGGCGATTTACCTACCCAGGGCATGCTTTTAGACCAAGCAAAACTGTACACTGACGGCGGATCCCGTGGTAACCCGGGCGATTCGGCCTGTGCTTTTGTAATCTGTAAAATGGACAATAGTGTTGTAGAAAAGTCTGGTTACTACATGGGAATGGCTACTAACAACCAGGCCGAATACTATGGCTTTAAGGTTGGCTTGGAACGGGCCCGCGATCTTGGCATAAATAAGGTAAGTTTGTTTAGCGATAGCCAGCTGGTGGTTAATCAAATGAACGGAATATATAAAGTGCGCAACCAAGAACTGGCGCCGCTGCATGCGGACGTTAGTGAAATTGCCGCCTCGTTTGAAAAGGTAACTTTTGCCTACGTGCCGCGCGAGCTTAACAAAATTGCCGACGCCGAAGTTAACCGAATTTTAGACGAAGCTGAACGCAAACACCGCAAAAAACGATAGTTTTTTATCTATCTTCTTTTCCAAATAACACATCTTCCTACTTTTGCGTGGCCAAAAGTAGCAAAAGCCACCGACACAAAGCCAAAAACCCTGATTGAAAATAGCTTCTTCCAGACTGCGCTGCGACGACTAAAGGTCCTTAGCTCTGTTTCTATAAGGAGGCTTAAGGACAAGTCGCAGCTTGACCCAGTCTTCCAGAAGCT
>JAYSLE010000049.1:0-8005 GCA_043725845.1 Candidatus Saccharimonadota bacterium | reverse complement strand
GGGGCCGTCAGCCGTTTTAACATCTTGAGGCCGAACTCCGTAGTTTTTAAACTTTTCTAATATTTTTTGATTATCATTGTCTGCAAACCAAGCCACAATACTTTCGGCTACAACCTCGCCCACTCCTTCAATATTTAGTAGTTCGTCCATCGTTGAATTACTTAACCTATCAAGTTTTTTGAATCTATTAGCTAAATCTACCGCTGTTTGCTCACCGACATGGCGGATACCAAGGCCATATATAAAACGGTGGAGTGGCGGATTTTTTTTGCTAGCAATCGCTTTTATTAGGTTATCTGCACTAAGTTCGGCAAAGCGTTCCAGCCCAAGAACTTGATCCTTGGTTATATTGTAAATATCGGCGGAATTATCTATAAGCTTGGAATCTACTAGTGCTTGAACGTTTTTTTCACCTAGCCCATCGATGTCCAACGCTGATTTGGCGGCAAAGTGCTGTATATGTTTCCAAACCCGGCTAGGGCAAGAATTGTTTGGGCAGCGCCATATGGCTTCTTCTTTTTTGCTTTTTACTAGCGTGGTTTGGCATTCTGGGCATTTAAAGGGCATTGCAAATTCTTTTTCCGAACCATCACGCAGCTTAACCAATGGCTCTACCACCTCCGGAATAATATCGCCAGCTTTTTGAACGATAACCGTATCACCTACCCTAATGTCTTTGCGGGCAATCTCGCCTTGGTTGTGTAGTGTGGCCATCTGCACGGTACTGCCAGCTACAACCACCGGCTCTAAAATTGCCACTGGCGTTGCAGCGCCGGTGCGACCAATGCTTATAAAAATATCTTTGAGTTTTGTAGTGGCCTGTTCGGCCGGGTATTTTAGAGCTACCGCCGCGCGCGGCGCCTTGCCAACTACCCCTAAATCTACAAATAGTTTCCGGTCATTAAGTTTAACCACTAAGCCATCGGTATTAAACGGTAAGCTAGTACGTTTAGTTTCCCACTCCCCAGCAAATTTCATAATATCTTTTACCGAGCCCGCGCTTTGAGCCAAAGAATTGGCTAATATCCCAAGATCGCGCAGCGTCTGGTAAGCAAATTTATTGGTCGGAACTTCGCTGGCATTAGCACGGATTAGATCATAGGCATGAAAATGCAGTGGGCGATCGGCAACTAATTTAGGATCTAGCTGGCGAATAGTCCCGGCTGCTAGATTGCGAGGATTTGCAAAGGCTGGCAAACCAGCCCGGCTGCGGCTAACATTTAGGGCATCAAAATCTTTTTTATACATAACAATTTCGCCCCTAATTTCGGTCCGACCTTTTAAAAAACGCTCTAAGTTTTTTGCTGAGCGCAATCGCAGCGGAACCGATTCGATTGTTCGAACATTGGCGGTTACGTCCTCGCCAACAAAACCATCGCCTCTGGTAACAGCACTTACCAAAACTCCGTCTTGATAAGCTAGCGCGCAGGCCAAGCCGTCCATTTTTATATCCATCCAGTACTCTGGCTTAGCGCCGGGCGGTAGTAATTTTGTAATTCGCTTAATCCAAGCCTCTACTTCGGCCTCATTAAACGCATCGTTTAGGCTAAGCATTCTGGAGCTGTGACGGACCTGGGTAAAGCCTGGCAGTGGGGCGCCGGCTACTCGCTGGGTTGGGGAATCTGTTGTAATAAGATTGGGATATTTGGCTTCGATCTCTGATAGTTCATGTTTTAGGCTATCGGCCGCGGCCTCGGACATAATCGATTTATCAAGAACGTGGTAATTGTAGCGATAATCATTAATCAGCTCCCTAAGCTTTGTTGCTCTGTTAGCCGGATTGTCGTTGATCACTACTGTATTCTCTTGTTAGCCATAAAATTCAAAGACCAAAATTCAAAAATCAGAGAAAAAATAAACATCAAGTTCCAAAATTTGAAATTTGGAATTTGAGTATTATCTGAACTTTGAAGTTTGAAGTTTGAAGTTTTCATGAAAGGAGACTTCTATATAAGCTGTACAAATAGGTGTGTATGAACAGTATCGATACCATACCAAGAACGTAAAAAAGTGGAGCTACTAGAGGCGTAAGGAATAATATGCATGGTACTATCAAAATACCCATAACAACCATAATAAAAATTGGCAAAAAGACCACTCGGCGCATTACGGCTAGGCGCCTAAAACGCACCAAATTTTTAGCTGATCGCAGAGCTTTACGGGGGTGCATATCCGGTAAAGTTACTATATAGAGCGCAAATATTGAACCGCTGATCATATAAAAAGACCACAGCGCTAAAAGACCAAATAATATGAAAATAACTGTTGTGATAACTCCACTGACACCGCTCAGACTAGTAGATACTAGGTGAAAAAGTGCAGCGCCGAGGCTGATTGGTAATAACTGAAGCACTATCACAAAGATTACTAACAAGAAGGGTACTAATGGGCCTGTAGATTGATAGTAGGCTTGCTTTATTCCAATTGTTGCTCCAGCCAAAAGTTGTCTAAGCGCCCAAATTATAACAAGGCTTTCCAGCACAACTAACACACTCTGAAGCACTGATCCGGTAGCCGATCCACTAGAACCGGCGCTGCCTACAAGACTTGTAAAACCAGATACGGCAGTAGCCAGCGGATGCGCTTGGGAACCAGAACTAGAGTTTAAATTATCTTTAATGCTAGAGACCGCGGTGTTGATGTTGCTTATCCCGCTGGCAAAAATTATATTAAGAACAAGGTAAACCAAGACAATCCCTAGCAAGGGTTTCCAAAACTTTTTAATATTTAAAGTGACCTGCCAAATAAGTTTAAAACTGCCCGGGATAGGAGTATATTTTTGGGACTGTTTTTTATCTTTAAGTTTAGATTGTTTTTTGGTAAGTTTGCGAGTTCGGCCGGCAGGCGTAGATACTGTTTTGGTGGATTTTTTGGGTTTTACGGCTTTAGCCATAGCTTTATTATATCCGAAAACAGCTCCGACGTTTCAGTCGGAGTCTCGACTATCGATCGGGAAGGTCAAACTGCTTTTATAGCTTCATTCCGCGGAGGGCTTTTATGCGCTGTTCAATTGGCGGATGAGTACTGAACAAGTTCAACAAACTGTGTCCTTTAAGAGGGCTGGTAAAGAACATATGCGCTGTGGATGTGTTTTGTTTTTTTAGTACGCTACCGGTTTGCTCAATTTTTTCTAGAGCATCCGCCAGCCCTTCTGGGTAGCGAGTAGTCAGCGCGCCGGTAGCATCGGCCAAGTATTCACGGCGGCGGCTAATGGCTAGCTGCATTAAAGTAGCGGCTAGAGGCGCCAGAACCGCTGCTGCAATTCCCAGCACCACCATTAATTGGTTGTTGCCTCGTTCTTCGCTATCGCCACCCCAAAACATAAAACGTAGGAAAAAATCGGCGATTAGTGAAATTACTCCTACTAAAGCAAAAGCTAGGGTGTTAACCCGGATGTCATAGTTTTTAACGTGGCCCAGTTCGTGGGCAATGACCCCTTGCAGTTCGGTATCACTCATAATTTGCAGCAGGCCACTAGTGACACAGACTACACTGTGGTTGGGGTCTCGGCCGGTAGCAAAAGCATTGGGGGCTGGATCGTCCATAATGTAAACCTTGGGCATTGGTAAACCGTCTGTTATTGCAAGGTTCTCCACTGTTCTCCACAACCGTGGATCGTCGGATTTTTGGATTTCTTTGGCACCATTAACTGCCAATGCCATTTTACTACCGGCAAAGTAGCCAAAAATTGAATAGCCAATGGCAAAAACCCCAATTACAAACAATAGGTCGGGTTGGCCCAATGCCTTACCAATTACCCAGGCAAAGCCCCAAAGCAAAACTAAAAAGAAAAAAAGCAAAAACACCGTTCGTCGTTTGTTAGAAGAAATCTGCTCGTACATTTAGAAACTATTTTTTGGTATCTTTTGAGTCCGTGCCAGAAAAGTCTACCTTGACTGGTTCGGCTACGGCGGCGGTGGCGGCATCGTCTAGACCAAAAAAGTCGCGGATTTTAAAACCCATCAGGCCGGCAAAAATACTGGTCGGGAAAGTTTGAATTTTAATATTAAGGTCGCGGGCCGAGCCGTTATAAAAGCGGCGCGAAGCTTGGATTTTATCCTCGGTATCAGTCAGCTCGGACTGCAATTGCTGAAAGCCCTGATTGGCCTTTAGATCCGGGTAGGCCTCGGCCACTGCGAACAAGCTTTTTAGGGCCGATTGGAACATGTTATCGGCCTTACCGGCCTCGGCCACGCCTTGGGCGTTCATGCCTTCGGCCCGGGCTTTAGTAACATCTTCAAAAACTGTCTTTTCGTGCTTGGCGTATCCTTGGACGGTACTAACCAAGTTAGGAATAAGATCGTAGCGGCGTTTTAGCTGAACAGTTATATCGCTCCAAGCTTCATCGGTCCGAACCTTAGCGCGTACTAATCCGTTATAAATAAATGCGATGCTCAGTAAAATAAATGCGATAACGACGATAATAATAATTGTCATGTTTGGTTCTTTTCTCTCCTTAGTGTCTAGGTCTTATTATACACCAACATTTTGAGAAAATCTGGGGTAAGCTAAAGATATGGCAAAGCTTAAGCTAACATTGGCAACGTTGCCGTTTTTAGCTTTTGGCGTTAGCATTGTTTTATATCTTAGGCCGCTACCCGCGCTACAGCCCGTTAGTACGCCACCGACTGTCAATTTGCCACAACCTACCCAATTGGCTTGGCCAGCTGGTGCCAAACAGTCGGCCATCGGTGCAGACGGATATGGGTTGTTGGCTTCTAACGCTGAGCAAAAGCCCGCCCCGATGGCCAGCATCACCAAAATTATTACGGCTTTGGCAGTTTTACAAAAACAGCCCCTAAAAGATGCTGAGCAAGGTCCGGTTATAACTATCGGCCAGGCTGATGTTGGTTATTACCAGCAATACGCCCAGCAGGGCGGATCGGTGGCAAAGGTGGTGGACGGCGAACAAATTAGCGAGCACCAGGCACTAGAGGCGATGTTACTGCCATCGGCTAACAATATGGCCGAGACATTGGCGGTTTGGGCTTTTGGATCGTTGGATAAATTTATTGCCTACGCCAACAATATGACTACCGGGTACGGCGCCACCAGTACAACTTTGGCTGATGCCAGCGGTTTTTCGCCGGATAGTGTTAGTACGGCCAGCGATTTAGTAAAAATTGGGCTTGAGGCTATCAAAAACCCGGTTTTGGCAGAAATTACGTCCGAAAAACAAGCGACAGTTCCGGTAGCCGGATTAGTTCTTAGCACCAATTGGCTCCTGGGAACCGACGGTATAAACGGTCTAAAAACCGGTAATACCGATGAGGCCGGTGGCTGTTATTTATTTAGCGCTTTGCAGCAAGTGGGCAACCAAGAACTGACCGTTGTTGGAGTAATACTGGGTGATGACAGCCTGGCCAATGCCGTAAAAGCCGCGCCTCCCTTACTTAACTCGGCTAGTTCTAATTTTAGCAACGTAAACTTGGCTCAAACTGAGCAGGTGGTAGGTTATTACAAAGCACCATGGGGCCCAAAAACAGATGTAATTACCAAGGGTAGCCTAGATGTTCTAGCCTGGCGCGGTAACAAAATTTACCCAGCTGTTAACCTATTTCCTCTCCGCGCCCCTCTTGCCGCTAGCACTGACGCCGGGGTATTAAAAGTAACCACCAGCTCGCAGACTAAAACCGTAAATGTAATCACTAAACAAAGCGTCCCCGCCCCAACCTGGCACTGGCGCATCTTAAGAAGGAACTAGATGCTTAAAAAAATCACCATTCCGGATTCAGGCCTAGGAGAATGTACTGCGTTCATAAATTTCGCCTTAGGCACCCCTAGTTCAGCATCTCCTGGGGGACCTGGGTCAAATATTTCCACTTCATCATTAGTAAACCCGCTAACTACAACAAGATGGCCTTCGTATTTACCAGTGTTATGTAATATTCCGTAGTCTAATCCAACCAGTGGCAAACAGTTCGACTCAATGCCAGCAGTAATATCTTCGAAGCTTGGGGCTCGAATTTCAAAATCGATATCTTGATTATTCAGGCATTCGCTCGCCCACAGCTTTTCTTGCTCTAAATTGGTCTCGGAAATTATATATTCGGCAACCTTTCTATTGGTATAAACTCTACTTATTTCTGCTACAGGATCTTTGGACATTGCCGTTGGGTCAGATATTTCAATTATCCGACACTTTATTCCCATACTAACCAAGCTCAGCATCATTTTGTAAGGCCAAGTGTCTCTGCCGTCTACAAAACCGGTGAGTTCATCGGCCTCTTTTAGAGAAAGTTCATGGCCTAGCAATGCTTGAACGGCCATTATCATAGAAGCCTGGGTGCAGCGAAGGCTACCTTTAGTACTATTAACCAGTTTAATTTGTTGCTTTAGTTTGGGTCTTATCATGAATATATTTTGGCCCTTCGACTGTCGCTCAGGACCACTCGATTCACTTGGTTCACCACGAGCGAACAAAGCAAGTCGAGTGGTGGGCGAAAGAGGACTTGAACCTCCACGTTCTTGCGAACACTAGCTCCTGAAGCTAGCGCGTCTACCAATTCCGCCATTCGCCCACATCGAAAAGACCTCCGTAATTGTACTTTGGTCCGGGGTAAACAGGCAAGCCTGCGTGCTATCATGGATTATAGATGAGTAAGGTTGCGCATTATCTGCAGGAACACCTGCTTGGAGAGGTTACCGCCAGCACCGAAGTTAGGCGGCACTTTGCTACCGATGCTAGCATTTTGCACTTGGCCCCGGCCATAGTAGTTTACCCGCGCAATGAAAACGATGTCCGCAAGACCGCCCGCTTTACCTGGCAGTTAGCCGAGCGCGGCCGGCCGGTGCCAATTACCGCCCGCGGCGGTGGCAGCGATACTAGCGGCGCGGCTATTGGTAGCGGCATTTTATTGGCCTTTACTGCTCACCTAAATAAAATCTTGGCACTGGACCCGGTAAAAGAACTTATTACTGTGGAACCCGGAGTTACGTTTGATAAATTAGAGCAAACTCTTTATACCCACGGCCTATTTTTGCCGCCCTACCCCCAATCTCAGGCCGTAGCAACTATCGGCGGTGGGGTAGCCAACAATTCTGTAGGTGAAAAATCAATAAAATACGGGGTGCTTAACAATTACATAGAACAGCTTCGGGTTGTACTAGCTAATGGAGAGGTTATAGAAACAGGGCCGCTAAGTAAGCGCGATCTAAGCAAAAAACTTGGCCTAACCAGTTTTGAGGGCGAAATTTACCGGGCCTTGGACGTTTTATTAGAAGAAAACGCTCAGCTTATTAAAACCGGCCGCTCACATATTCGTGCTACTCGTAACAGCGCTGGCTACAATATTTTTGATGTTAAAAAAGATAAGCACTTTAACTTATCGCCGTTGTTTGCGGGTTCTCAGGGCACACTAGGCATTGTTACCGAGGTCACTCTAAAGGCAGTAGAGCACAATCCAATTGTTAAAACGGCCATGATAAGCCTTTATAACTTAGACGATTTAACTGGCTTGTTGCAGGAGATTCTGAAGCTAGCTCCAAGTGTTTTTGATATGGTCAACGGTGCGGCAATTGCCCAGGTTCAAAGCATCAACCCCCGCCAACTGGGAGATTTAATGGAGGCTCCCCAGGCAGCTATTCATTTATTTGTAGAATTTGATGACCAAAAAGAAGCAAATCAAAAAAAATCAATCAAAAAACTGGCTAAATTAACCCAAAAAACCGGTGGCGTTTTTAGGGCTGCTTATAGCCCGGGCGATCAAGAAAAGTTGGCCAAAATACGCCAAAGTGTAACCACCATCTTAACCGAACCACAGGGGCAGAGTAAGGCTGTGCCGGTAGCCGAGGATGTTTGCGTGCCAAACGACCGCTTGGTAGATTTTTTAAAAAAAGCCGCAGAGGTTTACAGCGCCTGCGGGCTAACCGCAGCCGCCTGGGGCCACGCCGGCGACGGAATAGTTCACATGCAGCCGGTTTTGGACCTTGGCCAGCTGGGCGACAGGCAAAAACTATTTAAGCTAAGCGATGCCATTTACCAAGTTGCCACAGCTATGGGCGG
>JAYSLE010000048.1:0-2371 GCA_043725845.1 Candidatus Saccharimonadota bacterium | reverse complement strand
GTTAAGCTACAAGCTCCTAAGCGAATCCAAGTAACACCTCTAGCAGACTGTACAAGCCTAAGAACCACTTTGACCAGCAGTGCTTGGCAGCCCGATTTAAAAACCCATGGATTTGCCTATTTACTGTCACTGGATCTAAAGCCAACAGACTTTCCAAGATGCAGCCTAGACCAAGTTATTAAAGCTTACGGTCGTCCAAATAAAAGCGCACTTATTGCTGGTACATTGGCAAAACCTAAAGAATTACTACTTTTTTACGATCATGGCATAAATGCCAGCGCACCATCGGTTCTTTTGCCCACGCCATCAACGGTTTTGCCAATATCAGTAGACGAGTTGCCGCATACTGCTTGCTCGGTGCCAACGGTTATGAACATAGTCGCCCACCAAGATGATGACCTATTATTTATGAATCCCGACATAGCTCATGACATTAATAGCGGCCACTGCATTAGAACTATATACATAACCGCCGGAGACAGCGGCTTTGGCAGTTTTTATTGGTTGGACCGCGAACGCGGGTCGGAGGCCGCCTACTCTACAATGCTTGGCACATCTAACATCTGGATACAACGCATTGTTAAGCTATCCGATAACCACTACGTAAGTGTGGCCAACCCTAAAGGCGACTCTAGAGTTTCGTTAATTTTTATGAACCTGCCCGATGGGAATCTTAAGGGTGACGGTTTTGCCTCGTCGCACTTTGAGAGCCTACAAAAACTAGAGGCTGGCAGGATAAAAACAATGCATACGGCTGATAATCAGTCCGCCTACACTTCGGATCAGTTGGTGTCCGCACTGAGCGCTCTCATGCATCTTTACCAGCCAGCGGAGATCCGTACCCAGTCCAATTTTGCCGGTAAGCAATTCCCCGATCATTCCGACCATATGGCGGTTGGCCGCTACGTCAAAAAGTCCTACAACTTTTACGAGACCGAACAGTTTGAGGGTAATGTAACTATTCCCATAAGATACTACGTTGGCTACCCGGTGCATCAATTTACTGACAATGTTAGCGACGGCGATCTAGCCCTAAAGGAGGCGAGCTTTTTGGCATATGCCAAGTTTGATGGCGGCGTTTGTCGTACTGCTATCCAGTGCGAACACACCCCAACCTACAGCTCCTACCTAAAACGACAATACCAAAACCCCAACTAATAGCTTAAAATAATCTAAGAAGGAGTTAAAAATGAGTAAAATTACCCCGTTTTTATGGTTTGATACTCAGGCCGAAGAAGCAGCTAAGTTTTATATATCGGTTTTTAAGAATTCTCAAATGGGCGGTGTTATGCGCTACGATGCAGCCGCTGCCAAAGCCACCGGTCGCCCAGAAGGATCAGCGATGACCGTTAGCTTTACACTAGAAGGCCTAAACTATACCGCCCTAAACGGCGGCCCGGTTCCCGGCTTTAAATTTTCGCCGGCCACATCTTTTGTGGTAACCTGCGAAGATCAAGAGGAGATAGATCATTATTGGGAAAAGCTCTCCGAAGGCGGCAAGCCCAACCAGTGCGGCTGGCTAGACGATAAATTTGGTGTAACCTGGCAAATTGTGCCCAAAAACCTAAGCCAGCTAATCAGTACGCCAAAAGGCATGCAAGCCATGCTAAGCATGCAAAAGTTCGACATCAAGACATTGCAGGAAGCAGGCGGCCAGCAGTAAGTTATATGTCCAGTATGAGATAATTAAATAGTAATTAAGGAGGAGTTTATGAGTAATGTGCAATTAGATCCGTATTTGTTCTTTAGTGGCAACGCTAAAGAGGCTTTAGATTTTTATAAAGGGATATTCGGCGGCGAATTAGAAATTTCAACTTTTGATAGTGTGCCCCAAGATACCATGCCGGAAGAGGCCCGAATGGATAAAGATAAGGTAATGCACGGACTACTCAGCGGCGGTGCTGTGCGCTTGATGGTTAGTGACTCAAAAATGGCCAGTCCGGAGGCTAAAAAGATAGAACTATCACTTAGCGGCGAAGACGGGGCTCAATTAAAAGGCTTCTTTGACGGTTTGGCCGAGGGCGGAAACGTAAGAATGCCGCTAGAAAAGGCCCCCTGGGGCGACACTTTTGGAATGTTAACAGACAAATATAACATCGGCTGGATGGTAAACATCACTGTCAAAAAATAATAGGAAAACTTTACTTTTTAAGGTTTAGACGTTCTTCGGCTACGTTTACCACGTCTTCTATCTTCCAATCAGACTTGACTAGAAAATAGTGTGACCCCAGTGCCAAAGCGCCAGATACGCGCTTGCTGTCGCTAAGATTAGTAAGCATTACAACTTCTACATGCCTGCCCCACGGGTCAGCATGAAGTTTTTTGAGCACCTCTATGCCATCAATATCCGGCAACATGATATCTAGAATTA
>JAYSLE010000047.1:0-8610 GCA_043725845.1 Candidatus Saccharimonadota bacterium | reverse complement strand
GACTCGCCGGCGTAGAGTCGCGAGAACGAACACTGCGTCGCTACTTTTTCATTCCGGCCTTTGCCATCGACAAACGATGGCACAAGACAGCTGCTCGTTCGAGGTTGGTGACTCTCGCTTACCGAGTCCTCCGACGGCGACTCGCGAACAGTACGGACACGTACCACGGGATCATTTGCGCCACTCGGACCAATCGCACGCTTCACGACGTTCTCTTGAGGCGGGGATTCCGACCCCTGCCAGATGATGATTTTTTCGTCTGGCGTGAATTGCCAAGCAATTGATCAATTACTTTCTGTTCGGAGTCATCTCACGACGCGTCATATCCTGGGCCACGGCAATCAAGGCTCGAGCTAGTTGGCTGAGATCTGGTGCGTCGCGGCGGATGGCTCGAATCCGAATGTTGCGCCGAGGCATAGGTTTGGCTGTAGCTACCACGCCTCCAGCATCCCATAGCTATTCGTTCTAAACAAAAGCGGGTGGGTGGGATTTGAACCCTAGGTACAGAGGTCGTAGATCACGCCTGTGCAGGCTCGTCAAATGAACAGAGGTAGCGACCGGGGAGTCTCTACCTCTGTAGTTCGTAACAAAAGTTACATATTGGCGGAGAGGGTGGGATTTGAACCCACGATACCCTTGCGGGCATACTGCTTTTCGAGAGCAGCGCCTTCAACCACTCGGCCACCTCTCCATACTTTTAGTTTACTCTGTTATCTGTTATTTTGACAAGTTGTTAAAAAAGTCTTTACATACTATTCCTAAGGTACTATACTTGCGGTCTAGTATGGTTAAACTAGACTCATACGAGCAAAAACTTCTAGAAGGCTGGGAAGAAGTTGCCAAAAAAGGGCAGCTTACTTTGTGGATTATGCTGGCACTAAGGGACGGACCAAAACATATGACTCAGATCAAAGCCTTTATAAATCGTGCTACAAATGGCACGATAAGTGCAGACGACCAAAGCATATACCGGGCCCTTAGGCGATATAGTGAAGCAGACTTGGTAAGTTTTAGCTCGGCTCCGGGGAAAAAAGGCGGACCAGACTTAAAGATATATGATCTAGCCGGCAGCGGACACAAGGTTCTAAGCACGTTCGTAGACCGCAATATCGTATCAATATTTTTTAAAGATAATGTAAAGGAGTTACTAAAATGAACGAAGAACAAGTGCAACCATCTGGTGGACGTTTTAGCCGTAGTTGGCAGCTAACCAAAAGTTCTTGGCACGCTTTTAAGCTGGATAAAGAGCTAGCTGCTTTTCCAGTGCTTACGGCACTGGCTGCAATTGCAGTTCTGCTTATTTCGATCCCTCTAGCTATTGGAGTTTTTCATGTAACCGGACTTGGGCCACACGACGGCAATGCAATAGCCGTCGACACTCATTCAAAAAGCTGGTGGCTTTATGCCATACCGGTTTATTTGGTTTTGGGAATTGTGGTTAATTTTTTCAGCGGGGCGCTAATTGCGTCGGCCCTAAAGCGTTTTGGTGGTGGCGACCCTACAGTTAGTTATGGGATAGGTGTGGCAAGACGGCGTTTTGGCTCTATAGCAATATTTAGCTTGCTTAGTACCACTGTTGTCTTGGCTCTGCAATGGATCGGTGACCGCCTGCCGTTTGTTGGGTGGTTACTAACCCGTATACTTAACGCCGCTTGGCAGTTTGCCACTATTTTTGCCATCCCGGTTATTGTTACCAGCCCCGAACCTGTATCGCCCAATCAGGCAGTCCTACGATCAGCCAAAATTATTAGGCAAGTGTGGGCCGAGAGCGTAATAGCCAGCTTTAGTCTGGGACTAATTACTGCTTTTGGAATTATTGGTTTCTTTGCGCTTTGGGGGGTTGTGGCAGGTGTAGGAGCTAGCTTAAGTTTGCCTATTGCACTTGGTGTATTTTGGTGGATTTTTGGTATGTTTGGCTTTATTGCCTTAATAGTAGTATCAAGTACACTATCGTCGATCTTAAAGGCTGCCATCTATTACTACGCTGTCACCGGCGAGGCGCCTGCCCAATTTGACAGGCGACTTTTGCAGGCATCGTTTACCGCCAAAAAAGCCCGTAAAGTTTTTGCACGCTAAGAAATTCTAGCGCAGCCAATCTTCTAGATGGGCGACTTGCAGGTGGTCTTTGTTTAGCTCGGCAGATAGTGATTGCATGTTGGCGATAAAATCTGGTTCGAAGTGAGTCAAGACAATATCGCCTGGTTGTAGCCCGGTACGGCCATCTTGGTATTGGAGCACACCGTTTTGAATAGTAGCCCGCCACATTAATATTGCTTTTTGACCACAATCAGCAGCGGCTTGCTGGGTGTTGGCATTGAATAAGCCGTAAGGCGGTCTAAGAAGTGTTGGCCGGTGGTGAAAAACACTTTGAAAACTATCGGCAGCTCCACAAACCTCGGCCTGTTGGCCGGCTAAATTTAGTTTAGGAAGGGCAGGGTGGTTAACGGTGTGGTCTTGGATGGTCATGCCGGCATTCTGCAAATCTTGAAAGTACTGATAATTATTCCTAATGCCTGCATCAGTCAAAAAAAGCGAGAAAGGCAGGTGGTGGCTAACCAGCCAATCGTGGTTTTGGGGTGTTTGCACCCAGCCATCATCTATCGTTACAAAAACTACTGGCTCGGTTGTTGGTACAACGGATATTACAGGGATCGGATTGGTGGATAAAACCATCGGTTGTACCGGGCCGTGCCAGGCTAGAATTGGAGCGGTAACTAAAGGCAGAACCTTGGCATGTTTTTTTGTTTTGAGGAGGGAAGAGGCAAATGTATTAGATTCGGTTGGGCCGCCTTTGAACATCCCCTGCTGCCTAGAGTTACTAGGTCCAGAGCCTAGTTGAGCAATAGTAATAAACCCTAATAAAACACAAATTACCAATACTAAATGCTCCTGGCTGGTAGCACCCAGAATTAACTTTAGTCGCTTTAGTATGGGCACCGATTTCTTGGCTTTGACCATGACTGTACATTATAGAGTGGGAATATCTTATCGAAAAAGGCTAGCGCTTACTTGGGCATTGCTTGGCTGATGCTCTAATCTGCCATACAATAAACATATGCAGTTTTTGAGAAAGCTTTTGCTGGTGCTAATCGCACCAATTTTTACAATCGTTTTATATGTGACGGCGATAGATGTTGGCTTTGTGCATACTGCCAGCCAACCGACCACAATCAAGAAAATCTTGAGTGATAGTGGCATTTACACATCGGTAGTTAGTGGGCTTTTAGACCAGTCAAAGCATGTTTCTAACGGCGGGAAAGATGTTAGTCTAAGTGACCCAGTTGTGCGAGACGCCGCCGAAAAGACGTTTAGCCCCCAATTTATCCAAAAAAACACTGAAACCGTTATAGATAGTACCTATCGATGGCTGGATGGCAAAACTCCACTGCCAGATTTTCAGATAGACTTAACACCTGTTAAGGCAGATTTTGCGACTAACGTAGCCCAGGGTTTGGCAGATAAACTAGCAAAATTACCAGCATGTACTGGGGCGGTGGACTTGAGTAGTTTTGACGCCCAAACGGCAGCTTGTTTGCCAAGAGGGGTAAACCCGACATCTGAAGTGGCATCTGTTAAAAACGATATTCTAAGCGGCAAGGGCTTTTTGGATCACCCCGTTATAACTGCCGACAGCATTAAGAGTAAGGCCGGCGGGCCTTCGGTTTTTGCCGATAAGCTTAAAAAAGCGCCGGATAGTTATCAAAAAGCCAAAAAAACTCCCGCCGCACTTATGGCGCTGACTGCACTTTTGGCTGTTGCCATAATATTTATCAGCACCTCCCGCCGCAAAGGTATCAGGCGAGTTGGAATTACCATGCTTAGCGTAGGCATTTTTATGCTGGTATTTGCTTGGGGAGTGAACAAAGCTATCAATCAAAAGCTAATACCGAGCATCAAATTTGACAATGTGGTGCTGCAAGACAAGGTAAAAACTTTAGTTAAAGACGCCACTAAAGAGATCGACAAAACCTATTGGCAGTTTGGTATCGGCTACACAGTAATTGGAGCTGGGGCGATTGCCGGAGCGATGTTTATTAAGCGCGGCGGTAAAAACGGTGACGACGATCTTGAGGGCGAAGGTAAAACCAAAGAAGATCGAATTGATTTAAAAGAGCCAGATAAAGCCATATCTTTGCCCGACAGCAAAGACCCATCGGATAAACCCCAATCGGCTGCCAAAAAGCCGGCGGCTGCCAAACCAACAGCTCCGGCCAAGCCGCGCAAAATTTCAATTCAGTAAGATTGAGTGACTAGGCCTAGGTTAGCCCAAGTTCTTTTTTGATGTCGGCTACAGTTTGTTTAGTGTTTAGATCTAGGATAGTTTTTAGGCTCAACTGCTGGGCGGCCTCAATATTGTCATGACGGTTATCTATAAATAAGCATTCTTGGGGGTTAACACCTAGTTTATCTAGGACTATTTGGTAGGTTTTGAGGTTTGGCTTGGAAATACCACTGTCCGAAGAAAATATTACCGGGTCAAAATCTGCCAACCCGGTTCCTCTTTTTGCCAACCAAGCAAGGGGGTTGATTCGGTTAGAAAGCACCGCGGTTTTGATGCCTGTTGCGCGTATTTCTTTAGCCAGATTAAACATATCGGCCTGCGGCCTAAAATAATACCTAATTAAAACCCAGTCGTAATCAAAAATCACCGCCTTTATCATGGGGGCAGTATAGCAAAGACTAGTCTCTAGACCTCCAAGCCACCGCCGCAAAAACCGACGGCAACGCCAACCCAACTGAAACGATTGTAGATTTGAGTATTTGTCTCTGGTCAGGATAAATTTTTGTCACTTTAGGCTTTGGGTTTATAGAGGAGATTTTTGGGACCGTGCTACTATCCGATAAAACTTTAGGGATTATGGTTCCAGTTTTAATTTCGCCTGAGTCATTCACGTTGTTGGGAGTCTTTTTGCTCGAGCTCAAAGATATATATGAGACCAATGGTGGTACGGTTGCACCGAGCAAATTGTTGAGACTAACAGTGTTGGCCAAGGTTGGCGCAGAACTAATAGTGCCATCGCAGGAATCATCAATCCCATCTTGATCATAGTCTTGGCCGGACGACGCAAGAATGAGACATGGTTCATCTGAATTTGGAGTTCCGTCACCGTCTAAATCGTCCAAACTGGCGGCTACATAGAGGGTTTTGTAGATATCCACCGGCTCGCCGGCAATATTAACACCGTAAATATGCAGTGTGTGCATTCCGGTTGGAACATTTGTTGGAATTTGAATGGCAACCTTTAGATTACCGTTGGCGTCAGTTTTGAAAGTGCCTATGTTAATTGGCTCAGAGTGCAGGGTAATATCGTAACTGGAGT
Organism: Candidatus Saccharimonadota bacterium; assembly: GCA_043725845.1. Classification (GTDB taxonomy): domain Bacteria; phylum Patescibacteriota; class Saccharimonadia; order Saccharimonadales; family UBA10212; genus JAYSLE01. Next base: position 3,289 of record JAYSLE010000047.1, on the reverse strand, counting down.
TGGGACTGAGTGAAAAATCCAGTCCCTGAGCGTAAATATTGTTTGTCGTTCCACGGATCACGGTGTCGTTAACTAATTCATCGTCGTAACTTGTTGTATTGACTACGCGACCGGTAACTGGAGCTTGGAGTATTGCTAAGCCAAGCTCGGATGGCGGAGCGGCGCTGGAATCTGGAAGGGGCATTGGAGCAGCTAGGTTTTGAGTTGCATCTAATATTGCATTTTCTAGCAGCTGATAGCCAAGTTTGTTAGGGTGATAGCTTTCGTTTCCAATTGGCCCACCAAAAGGAGTATCGTTACCGGCTGTCAGGCCGTTAATAGCAGCCTCGTCACCGGATGCCTCACACAGACGATGCCCATTTAATGCGTTCTGGGTATCAACATAGGACACGCCGGCCCGAGTCGCCGCGCGTTCTATTACTTGGTCTAGATAGCTTATTATCTGTTGGGCAAACACTAGTTCGCTAGCGTTTAGATGTACGTTTAGCGCACAGTCGCCACCAACTTTGGCAACTTGCGGGTAACCAATTACGTAAATGTTGGTATCCGATGCAGAGGTATTTTTTAGCTTTTGATAAGTGTTAACTAAATCTGGGAAGGTGTTATTAATTTGATTTACCAACTCTAAACGATCCTCAAAACTTGCGTAGCAAGTCCCGACATTCCACGGCTCGGCGCATTTTTTTATAATGTCCGAAAACCCTATATTGTTACCGCCAATAGACACTGTGATGGTTTTGGGTTGATAGGTGCTTACAAAATCTAACTGGTCTATGTAGCCGGGTTGGAAGTTGGCTATGATTGAATCTACCTTGTTTATTTTTTCTAGGTCTTGCCTGGTTATTTTTGCTGCTGTTTGACCCTTATAACCATTTGTCTCGTCAAGAATATCTTCGATTTTTGCGCCAGAACACGCCACAGAATTAAAAGAATTAAAGTCCAAGTAATGGCCAATTTGCAGCGGGTAAGATTCTAGGGATAGATGGCATTTGTTATCACCTGTATCGGTTCCTTGCTTATAGTTCCGTGCGCCCTCGCCCGATATAAAAGAGTCGCCAAGCGCCAAATATTCAATTTGATGATCGGCAGCACTGTTAGCACTTAGCACATACCTAGCCAACTCATTTTTACCGCCAAGGTTATAGCCCGCATATAGGTTAATTGATGAGTTACTAATAAAACTAATATTGCTGGCACCTATAAAACCGTCAATTTTGTCGGTAAAGTTTTTTTGAACATCACGGTATTGGCAGCTTACCGGACCATTAACAGCCATTGGTACAGAGCCACAGGTGCTAAGATCGTAAATTTCAAAACGTCCAAAATCTTTAGAAGAAACCACCGCGTAGCGGCCGTCGTTTGATATTGCTGTGTGGGGCGCGGGGTCTACTCCAATGCTGTAATTAAAGCCAGTCGCAAAGGGTAAAACCTCAAACGTATTTAAATCAACCCTCAGCATGGCTGTGTTAGGGGACGAAACAACCATCCACTTACCGTTAGACGAAAAGCTGATCGATGCCGGATCACCCGCTAGTAAATTTCCTGCAAGGTCGGCAAGCTTACCATCTGGCGGTTGGTTAAGCTGATAATCAAAATTTGGACTGCCGGGCGGAGTAATTTTGGCTACAAAAGGTTGCAAACCAGCATTAAAATAAAGATACACACCGTAGGGTGGTGTAGTGGTATAGGTTATTGCCATATCCGATCCCGGAACGGCAATTAAATGCGGGCGCTCATCTATATAGCTATAAATTTTGTGATAAGATTTTGTGTTTTTAAACTTTACACTGCCGGTTTGGTCTACATAGCCATAACCGGTACTAACTGTACATGTCGAGTCGGCTTGCAGGGCGCAATCTACGTTGCCATATAAAGATGATGGCGATGCTAATGCAATATTCTGCTTATGCAATATCAACTGGTTTGGCTCCAGCCAATCAGAACCATCAAGCTGGGCAGTAGCGTGGGGTAGGTGGGCTAATGTGGTGCCACCGATTGCCACAGTCAAGATACCAGCTATAGATAATATTTTAATATTAAGCATATACATAATAGTTAATTGACAATTAGTCAAATTATCGCAATTTACGCCAAATTGAACAAGGCAAAAAAATTAATTAGCGACTGGGTATATTTTTGACCTTGCCGAACCATCACAACCAAGGACAATAAACATAGTCTTTACGCCATCTCCCGTGCTAAGTGAGAGGTAGGTATCCTTTGGTGTATCGTAAACATATTTTATGGTACATTTTAGTCCTGTTACGTAATAGTAATCTTGGGCTTCTTGATAATAAAAATAGGCTACAGGCGAAGATGATATTGAATCTGAAGGCGGTCTTGAGATTTTGAAATAATGCTTATCACTATCAACCACCGATTGTATTTTCTTGAAAATAGAACTAGCTTCATTTTTATCTTTAACTGCAAAAATAAAACTAGTATCTATGCTGCAACTTGTTCTGCCGGTATCGAACTCTTGATAGGAAACACTGCAGCTGTTTTCGCGCTTAAAGTTATCTGGTTGGCCCACTTTGGAAACAATATCGGCATAAACCGTATCTATGGCTACACGGGCGTGCTCAAATTGTCTTTTGTTCAGCTGGAGCGCAATCTCTTGATATGCAAAAATTCCAGCGCCAACCACCACTAGAGCTAAGAGTGAAAAAATAATTTTTTGCCTAAGCGGCCAACCTATAATCCGCTTTTACTTAGAGCTGACTGCGTTTTGGGGTATTTAATAACGGGGTAAATAATAAAGTTTGCAAGCAAACTGGCAATAAAAATCCAAAGGCTATTGCACACTTTAGAGGCCTGCTATGATCTTCTGAAGAATACAAATTGGCTAAGGTTTTTCTGTGAAAAAACACCGAAACGGCAAAGAAAGTTGCAATAACTAATAGTCCAAGGGCCAGCCGAGCTAGCGCTAGGTTTTTATCCGTTTCTATCCCTGTTCCAGCCCTGATTACTCTTAGGCATTTTTTAACCAAACAAACGGTTAAACAGAGTACTAATCCGACAATAATTACCGACGGTATCAGAAGGGCCAGAATTATGCCAAGATCATGCGTATCCACTACCCGACATTTTAGTGCTTATGCCGCCGAATAGACAACCTTACTTTTAACCTCATCTTCCACGCAGCTCTCAGAAATTAAACAATACCTATTATACAATCTTTATACTCTTTCCAAGGCCTGGCCTTGGAAAATAAGGAAAAGTTATATAATATATATTAATGCCGAGTAGGAACAGGCTAAAAGCTTATGTAGCAGATGCTTATTATCAT
>JAYSLE010000046.1:0-11755 GCA_043725845.1 Candidatus Saccharimonadota bacterium | reverse complement strand
TATGTCGTCGATTATGCCCACGTTGGCAAAAGTAACTCGGGACGCCGAACATACACCTATAACGTGATGCTAAACCCGCAGGGCTATATTGGATCTGCTCGGCTATACTTTAAACAACTCGGACTGCCAAAAAATAACTGGGTTGAATCTGGTGCCGCAGTTAGTAATTTATCTGCCCAGGCCCAGATAAGCGTAGATGTGCTTAGCCGCGAACCAGTTCGCATTTCGTACCCGGGCAAAAACGCAGCCGAAGCATTTAAAGCCTTTGGCCTAAATAGTCCGGTTTCTTTACCTTCTAAAACTGTCAGTCTTAGCGATTATCAAAACGCCCTAAACTCTATTAACCAGTAAATACAGCTCATTTTTTACCGCTGCCAGTGTATGATAGTAACCATAAGCGATAATATTTAGATATGGAACCCTCACAACCATTTCAAAATGGGCCTGTTGGCCAACCCCAGCCACCATTTCCGCCGACACCGGCTGGTGCGCCTGTTGGCAGCATTATCAACCCAACTGTTGTACCGAACGTGCCGATTGCTCCAAATCCGCCAGTTAACGAAATTGGTGTAAATACCGACGGCTTGTTTCAGAGCTCTGCACCAAGTTTTGGCGTTGTTCAACCGCCGGTGCCGCAACAGCCAATTTATCCAGCGCCAAAAAGCCGCCGGAAACTGTTATTAATCTTAATTCCGCTACTTGTAATATTTTTTGGAGCCAGTGCGGCGGCTTATTTTGTGCTTTATCTGCCCGCTCAGCCAGATAATCTTTGGAAAACAGCCTTATCTAACACCGGTAAAGGCTATGATAAGTTAAGTAGTTACATTGCTCAGACCAAACCGTCCAAAGGCTATGCTATTGATGGATCATTTAAATCTACGGGCACAGTTGCCCTAGATGGCACTATTGCCGGCACCAGCGATGGTAAAAATGGCCAGCTAACTGGAACTGTTTCGGCGGTGGGAGTAAAAGTAAATTTTGATGTGCGCGAAATGGCATCGGCAGCCACAACACCCGATATTTATTTTAAAGTCGATGGGCTGCAAGGCCTGGGCAGTCTTTTGGGCGGCGGTGATGCCCAGTACACATCGGCATTAAACGGCATAAATAACCAGTGGTATTTTATAGATCATAGTTTATTTGATCAATTTGCCCAGGGAGCCAACACCAATTTACAAATTAGCTCTGACGATGTTAGTTCAGTGCTGAAGGCCGTTGGCGATGCCTCTAAACAGTACATTTTTACCGGTGATACTGCCAAGATGGTGGCTATTGTAAAGCAAAAAGTAGGTAAAGAGACTCAAGATGGCCGGAGCGTCTATCATTTTAAAGTTGGTCTTAATAAGAACAATCTAAGTGCTTACATAAAAGCCCTGTGTACTGATTTAAAAGCCAGCAAACTTAATAAATTTTTTGGCGGCAGTAGTGATGCAGTTAACCAAGCTCTAAACTGTGATAGCCTAGAAAAACAGATTCAAAAAGGCGACTACACTGGAAATGCTGATGCTTGGGTAGATTTACAGACCAAACTTATTCATAAAATCCGAATAACCGATAAAGCTAGCAAAGATAACTATCTGGACATCTCCCAAAACTACGTTGGCGGCCAAGAGTTTCCTTTTAGTCTTGGCTTTCATAGTAAAGATAGCGGCTCAACTACCACTGGACTTATTAAAATTATCTTAAATATGAAAACCAACGCCGTGGGCATTAGTGGGAATATCACTAGCAGTGGCGGCGATAATTTTGGTGCGACATTTAACATTAGTGTCTCGCCCAATAGCTCGCCGGTAAAGGTAGAGAAACCAGCCGGGGCAAAGACCTTTATAGAACTCCTTGGCAATCTTGGTCTTGGTGACGCATTTGGTGGTACAGATAGCTCAGCCAGTCCGCCGATTACCGTTGCAGGACGTGATACTGAACGAAAAACCGATATTAATGCTATGGCTGGACAGATAGAGGCTTATCAGGCCCAAAACGGCACCTATCCCTCGCTAATAAACCTTAATGATTCTACCTGGTTAGATAGCAATTTATTGGGGCTGGATCTTGCCGCTTTGCAAGACCCATCTGGCGCCGATCAAAAAATAGTATCTTCGCCCAAGGCTAACGCCTATTCTTATTCACCAACCCCGGCTGGTTGCGATAACGGTTCCCACAGCGATTGCTCCGGCTACACCTTAACTGCCACTTTAGAGGCCGGCGGGACCTACGTTAAGCAAGACCTAAACGGCCCAACCTCCATCTAACAAACCACCACGACAAGAAGAGTTCTAGTATACTAAGCATATGAAAAAGCTGGCCAGATATCTGGTCGCGACCATACTTGGTTGGCAGATTAGGCGACTCCAATCTAAAAACGACTTTAAGGTTATTGCTGTAGCCGGTAGTATTGGCAAGACCAGCACCAAGCTAGCCATTGCCCAGGTTCTAAAAGCCGGCTTAAAAGTCCGACATCAAGATGGTAATTACAACGATCTAGTTACAGTGCCATTAATCTTTTTTGGACAGCCGGAGCCTAGCCTATATAACCCATTTGCCTGGTTGGGGGTTTTTTGGAAAAACGAACAATGCCTAAGGATAAGATATCCCTACGACGTAGTTGTAGTAGAGGTTGGAACCGACAAGCCAGGCGATATTGCCGGGTTTAAAAGCTATTTAAAAGCCGATATTGGAGTACTTACATCTATTTCGCCTGAACACATGGAATTTTTTAGCGGTCTAGACGCAGTAGCACATGAGGAATTAGTTTTAGAGGAAATGTCTAGCTTACTAATTGCGAATAAAGACCTAAGCGCATCCAAATTCCTAGATAAAATAAAATCATCTTTATTAACTTACGGCGTAAAGCAAAGCGCTGATTTTCAGCTAGTAAACGCGGTTTTTTCGGACCAAGAAGCCAGCTTTGATTTTCTAAAAGCTGGCAAACTATTCTTGCACGCCCAACACGAACTAGTGGCCGAGCCTCAGCTATATTCGGTTGCCGCCGCTATTGCCGTTGCCTCCGAACTCGGGCTAGATGCACCAACTATTAAGAAAGGCCTAGCCAACATTCATCCGGTAAACGGACGTATGCAACGCTTAGCCGGGGTTAACGGATCGGTTATTATTGATGACTCTTATAATGCAAGCCCCGAAGCCGTAAAAGCAGCACTGGATACTCTGTATAGAATCAAAGCCCCGCATAAAATTGCAGTACTGGGCAATATGAACGAACTTGGTGATTTCTCTGAGCAAGCACATACCGACATTGGCAAGTACTGTGACCCAAACAAACTAGACTTGGTTGTAACAATTGGACCCGATGCAAACAAGTTTTTAGCCGCCAGCGCCGAAAAACAGGGTTGCAAAGTACAGTCTTTTGACAGCCCATACACAGCCGGAGATTATCTAAAGTCTATTGTAAAAGAAGGAACAACAGTTTTAGTTAAAGGTTCTCAGAACCGAGTTTTTGCCGAGGAAACCGTAAAACTACTTCTGGCCAAGCCTACCGATTCGACTAAATTGGTAAGACAGTCGCCGCAGTGGCTTAAAACAAAACAAAAAGCTTTTAAAACGTGAACATTTTTGTTTTAGGCGGTGGTAGTTCGCCGGAAAGAGAGGTCTCGCTTCGTTCAGCTAAATCCGTTGCCAAGGCCGCCCGGGCCGCCGGCTTTACGGTTTTTGAGTACGACCCGGCTAACGGATTAAAGTTTCTGGGTAGTATTTCTGAAACTACTTTGGTTTTCCCCATTTTGCACGGAGAGGGCGGAGAAGACGGAGCGTTGCAACTCGAACTAGAGAAGCGCAAACTTCCATATCTGGGCAGCGATAGCGCCTCGTCCATTAAATGTTTTGATAAGTGGCAAACCAGATTAGAGCTCGAAAAAGCCAACATTTCCGTAGCGGAGGGTGGGCTAGTGACAGCAGTAACATACCCCGAACACCCATTGACAAAAAAACCGCACGTTCTAAAAGTAGTACATGGCGGATCGAGTATAGGCACGATAATTGTTCGAGATCCAAAGAAAATTTCCAAAACCGCAACACAGGATATATTTAAACTCGAAAAACAGGCTGTAATTGAGAAATTGGTCGAAGGAATAGAAATTACTATTCCGATTTTTGACCAAAAAGCCTTACCAGCAATAGAGGTACATCCACCCCAAGGCGGTGAGTTTGATTATGAAAATAAATATAACGGTCAGAGCGCCGAACTTTGTCCGCCTCCGTCTATTAGTGCGGATCAGCACAGAAACGCTCAACTTTTAGCCGAGCGGGTTCACAAAGCCATGAAGTGTAGCCATTTGTCGCGCGTAGATACAATAATGCGCCCCGATGGTGGCCTTGTGGTTTTAGAAATTAATACTATGCCGGGCATGACCGACCAAAGCCTATACCCCAAATCGGCATCTGTAGCGGGCATAGCCATGCCAGAGCTCATAAAGAAATTCGTCGACCTAATAGTTCGTGATTATAAAATAAAATGCTAATGCTTGCAAATTTAGGGTTTTGTGGCACGATTATTGCATGGAGTCCCATGGCATAATTTTTAATCTCAGCAACCTGCATCCTTTGCACGGAGATGAGGATAATTACCGTGTAACTTCCCGACAGGTGCGCTATAAACCGTATTACGAACTTGGTGGTGACGGTAAGACATTGGAAATCAATGATCCCGTATGGGACAGAGCAGAAATTGGCAGTAACTACGGCGACCAATTAATTATCGAACTATATAATCATCCACTAATACAAAGACTAAGAGATGTCGAACAGCTCACGCTGCCTTTAAGATATTCCACAATGCCAGGCTCGACTGATCTTACTAGGTGGGAGCACGCTTGGGGCAGCTTGGTTTTTGCCAGAAAATTGATAGACAAAGCCGAGGCCGACGGACAACAATTTACTGACCGCGAAAAGTTAATTCTCCAACTTAGAACTTTTTTATCCGATGTTGGGCACACTGCTTTTTCGCACCTGGGAGATTGGATTCTCCAAGGGTTTGGCGGCAGCGAAGACCAACATGACCAAGCACTCAAGAATCTTCTAGAAGTCGGTGGGGTTGCCGAGCTTTTGAATAAATTCGGAGTCGATCTGTCAGAGGTGGTTGGTACCGAAACTGATGATTGGGTGGAGATGCCCAGCCCCGACCTATGTGTAGACCGGGTTGATTACGGGGTAAGGGAGATAAACCGCTGGATACAATATCCATTCCGATATTTAAACAAGCCAATGGATCATTTCAGCTTGGTTGACGGCCAAATAGTCATGTCTAGCCATGAAAGTGCCAAATTTTTTGGAATAGGCTTTGGGCTATTGGCAACAGAGCATTGGTCACAACCCATTCACCGTTTGCAATTGCAACTATTTGCACCTTTAGTAAAAAGTGTAATTATGGAAAACGGCTCGCCAGTTCTTGATAGATACGACATAAAGCACCCAGCAGATTTTCTTTATACAACGGACAGCGATATACATGAATCTATGCGCCAAGTTGGTGATCTTAACAATGACCTACATGCAATAATTTTGAATTTAGCCCGAGACCAGCGCCGAGTTTTCGCATGGGGTAGAGAATTTGATGTTGAAAGTTTTGTACTCGATACGATGCGTGGTGAAAAAGATCCTCTGAGGTCGGAAAGGCCTGATTTCTTGCAACCACTAGAACCTCGTACTTGGCAAGGTGAGTATTCTGGCGTAAAACCTCCAAACATAGAGCTAGTTGCCGTTAAAACACCCGATGAGGTTAGCGGTTTTAGTAAAAACCCCAGTACTTTAGATGTTTTTATGCCATCTTTGAAACCTAGGGCTATAGACCCATTATTTTTAAACGCCAACGGACAAATTTCTCGTCTTAGCCAGGTCGATGAATATTTTGCACAACTACTGCGTCAGCATAAAGAGATTCAAGCACAAGCATACGTGGCTAGGGTTCATTTGGCTCCCGATTTTGCTGATCAACTAAAGGGTAAAATTGCTAAAGTTGAAAGGGACTGGGAAGGACGTTTTAGTTTACCAAGGGCAAAACCCGAAATGCTTAGAAGGGCTATTGGCGAAATCGCCTGGCATGCGACATTAGGTCTTTAAGTGTAAATTAACCACATTGGCTAGAGTTTTCTCTGTTAGAATATAGCTAATATGAGGCGTTATAATCCAAAAGTAATCGAACCCAAATGGCAAAAAATTTGGGAAGATTCTAAAATTTACAGTCCCGATTTAAATAGTCAAAAGCCTAAATATATAGGTTTTGGCATGTTTAACTACCCCAGCGGTGCCGGGATCCATATTGGCCACGCCCGCAACTACACCATTCCAGACGTTATAACCCGTGTAAAACGCCAGCAAGGTTTTGAGGCCTATCAGCCGGTGGGCTGGGACTCTTTTGGGCTACCAGCCGAAAATTTTGCTATTAAAACTGGCGTATCGCCGCAAGAATCTACCAAAAAAGCCATCGAAAAGTACCGCAAGCAGTACAAAGCCATGGGTTGGGCGGTGGATTGGAGCAAAGAGATTAATACTACCGATCCGGAGTATTACAAATGGACCCAATGGACCTTTTTAAAACTATTCGAGAACGATCTGGCTTATCAAAAAGAAAGCTCTCAGTGGTGGTGCCCGCACGACAAGACGGTGCTGGCCGATGAGCAAGTAGAAGCCGGCCGCTGTTGGCGCTGTGGCCACACAGTGGAGCGTAAAAACTTAAAGCAATGGTTCTTTAAAATCACCGATTACGCCGATGAGATCTTAGACGCTACAAACGCCCTAGATTGGACAGAAGCGGTAAAAGCCAGCCAAAAAGCTTGGATTGGCAAAAGCCTGGGCGCTTTAATCAAATTTCAAATTTCAAATACCAAAGATCAAATAGAGGTGTTTACCACCCGGCCGGATACCCTGTTTGGAGCTACTTATATGGTCTTAGCGCCGGAACACCCACTAGTAAGCAAGCTTACAGTTGATAGCCAAAAGTCGGTAGTTGGAAACTATGTTAAACAAGCTAGTCGCAAGTCTGAATTAGAGCGCCAAGAAGGCCAAAAAGATAAAACAGGTGTTTTTAGTGGGTCCTACGCAGTTAATCCGGCAAACCAAGAGAAAATTCCTATCTGGATAGCCGATTATGTATTGATGGGCTACGGTACTGGCGCAATTATGGCTGTTCCGGCTCACGACGAACGCGACTACGAATTTGCTCAAAAATTTGATCTGCCGATCAAAACAGTTATCGCGCAGGATTTTGGAGAACAAAGAAGCGACGAAACTTACGTAGAAGGTCCGGTTATAGTTGGCTACGACAAGAAAAACGATAAATATCTTAGCCTGCGCAATGATAATGGATCGGTCTGGATAGTTGGTGGAGGCAGAGAAAAAGAAGAGACCTTTTTGGCTGCGGCCGGCCGCGAACTAATAGAAGAAACAGGCTACCAGGCTAGCAAAATGATCGAACTCGGCGACCCGGTATTTTCCCATTATTATAATGAGAAAAAGGATTCTAACCGGCGTTCGTTTGCACAGGCCTATCTGGCATTGATTGACGGCTCTAAAACCGGCAAATCTAGCCGGGAATCACATGAAGATTTTGAAGCAGAATGGCTTAACTATCAATCACTTGTAACAGAAGTCGAAAAAACTGGCGGAGGTGTTGAGCACTGGCTAGAGATGCTTCGACGTGCAAAGTTACTTGTCGAAAGTGGCGCAGAATCTTATCAAGAGCGCTATACCGGCGAAGGGGTTTTGATTAATTCTGGAAAGTACGACGGTTTAAATACTAGCCAAGCGCGCGAAAAAATTACAGCTGAATTCGGAAAAGAGCAGGTCAACTACCGGCTGAGGGATTGGTTAATTAGTCGGCAGCGGTATTGGGGTGCACCAATTCCAATTATCCATTGTTCTGGTTGTGGGCCGGTTGCGGTGCCAGAAAAAGATTTACCAGTTTTATTGCCGTCCATTAAGGATTATGAGCCGACTGGCGGCAATGTTTCGGTGTTGGCTGGAGTCTCAGACTGGGTAAATGTGGATTGTCCAAGTTGCGGTAAAAAAGCCAAGCGAGAGACCGACACCATGGACGGCTACGTTTGCTCCAGCTGGTATTTTCTGCGCTACTTAAGTCCAAACGATGAAAGCCAAGCCTGGGATTCTAAACTTACTACAAAGTGGATGCCGATAGATTTTTATAACGGCGCCGACCACGCCACCGCTCATCTGCTATATGCTCGTTTTTTTACTCGGTTCTTTCATAAGCTGGGCTTAGTAAGCACGCCAGAGCCCTTTAAAAAAATGGTATATAACGGCAAAGTAAAAGCGGCCGATGGCTCGGCCTTTAGTAAAAGCAAGGGTAACGGAGTTGATCCCCTAGAAATTATTAATAGTGGCTACGGCGCCGATGCTCTAAGACTTTATGAAATGTTCGCCGCCCCGGTAGAACTGGATGTTCTCTGGGATCCGCAAGGTGTACCCGGAATGCACCGTTTCCTTAGCCGTATATGGGTTCTAACCCAGGAATTTTTAGCCGCTAAAAGTCCAGGAAACGATATACAGTCTGTCGAGGTGCTCAGAGCAGCTCAAAAGACTGCTAAAAAGGTGACCGAGCACATAGAGGCCGGTAAATTTAATACGGCAATTTCATTCATGATGGAACTGGTAAACGAACTATATAAAATCATGGCTGAAGAGGGCATTAGCAATTCTGATGGTTGGCAAAAGGGCCTGGAAACACTAGTGCAACTGGTGGCGCCGTTTGCCCCGCACATTGCCGAGGAAATGTGGGCCGATTTGGGCAATATAACATCGGTGCACGTGGCCAACTGGCCAACTTGGGACGAAGTATTAATCAAGGACGAAATGATGACCCTGGTAGTTCAAATAAATGGTAAGCTGCGCGGTGAGATCTTAGTAGAAGCAGGTATATCCGAGAGTGATGCAATCCAGGCTGCAAAGTCTCAGGACCGTGTGGCCGAGATTTTAAAAGATAAAAAAATTCTAAAAACCGTTTATGTGCCCGGCCGATTAATCAGCTTTGTTGTAAATCAGTAGATTAATGGGCTTGAGTTTTTGGGTTTTAAGGGGTAAAATGATAGATAAGTCGTCAACTAAACCGCAAGTTTTAATAAGGAGTTTTTTAAGTGGGTAAGCCCAAGAAGCGAACCAGTCCACGCCGCACCGGCACCCGCCGTAGCCATCTTAGGCTAAAATTAGCCCGCCGGGTTAACGCCACAAGTCCGGTTAAGGTTAGTACTACACGCCGCGAAACGGGTGCACCAAAAACTCCCAAATAAGCAGTTGCGATATACTGTAATTAGCAAGTTTGTATAAAAAGCTAAAAAACAGGAAATATTAACAATATGGCATCAAATCGTCACCTTGGCCGAATCGTTGCCCTGCAAACTTTGTACGAGCAGGAGTTTCGGTTAGAGTGCGACGATAAAAGTTTTGTTTTAGCTGATGTTTTGGCTCGGAACATCGAGCGCTACAAAGAGACAATTGACGATAAAGAGTTTATCGAACTCCTTGTACACGGCGTTAATAAGCGCAGCGCAGAACTCGACGATATAATTCGCCCAGTTGCACCAGAGTGGCCAATCGAGCAGATTGCCAGAATGGATCGGATAATTCTACGCATGGGCACCTTCGAGTTACTGTTTGATGAGTTGGTGCCACCAAAGGTAGTAATCAACGAGGCCGTAGAGCTGGCTAAAGCTTTTGGCGGAGATAATTCGTCCAAATTTATTAACGGGGTGCTTGGTACAGTGTTAAGAAACCAAGAAGCAGCCGCCAAGCCAAAAACCCCAAAGAAAAAAGCAGTTAATAAAATAATTAAAGACAAGACCAAGGAATAGTATTAAAGAAGTGATGAAACGACCAAAGCCGATAGCCGGCTTTAAAAAATTTGCCCACCGCCGACGACCTGCCATTGATGAGGTTGTCCGCGAGCCAACCGCTGGCGGCATTATATATAGACTGGGCAGTGGTAAGGATTCTGGCGTAGAAATTCTGCTTATTGGCGATTCTAAAGGTCGCTGGACTATTCCTAAGGGGCACATAGAAGACGGCGAAACTGCCCGCCAAACCGCCGAGCGAGAAATTCGCGAAGAAACAGGTCTACAAGATATGAAGGTTTTGGACTGGCTTGGTAAAATTAACTTTCGCTATCGCCGAGCCAATAGCCTGGTGTTAATGACCACCGAGATATTTTTAGTAAAAGCCATTGGCGACACCGATAAAGTGCGCTCCGAAGAATGGATGAGCAACATATCATGGCACTCGGCCTCCGATGCCCTGGATAAGATAGAATACGAAGACATCGGCAAGCTTATACTACTTGCACTCAAAAAAATTCGCACAGGAGATAAATAATGCCTAGTATTCCATCAATGTCTATTGTCCATTGTTTATTGAACATTGCCTCCAAAGGAGGCGTATAGTGGACACATCTAAATACCAGGCTTTCGCCGCCCAGCATTTTGGCGGATTTGGCGATCTTAATTTATTGGTTACAGCCTTTACACACCGAAGCTATCTAAACGAGCATAAAAAAACCGCCGAACAGCACAATGAACGTCTAGAATTTTTGGGCGACGCAGTACTAGAGGTAGTAGTTACCGAATATTTATATAAAAATTATCCTGACCCCGAGGGTATTTTAACTAACTGGCGCAGTGCCCTGGTACGTACTGAAAGCATTAGTGCCGCTGCCGACCGTAGCGGTTTTGAGCCCCTGTTGCGGCTTAGTCGAGGGGAAAAAAGGGGCAGTGTTCGAGCCCGCGAGCAAATTTTGGCCAATTGTTACGAAGCAGTAGTCGGCGCGCTATATCTAGATAAAGGCTACCAAGCAGTTCAGGAATTTATTCATATCAGTCTTTTACCAACACTAGAGGGCATTTTGCACAGCGGTTCCTGGGTAGACCCTAAATCGCAGCTACAAGAGACTGTTCAGAGTAAAGAGGGTTCTACACCAGTCTACAAAGTACTAGAAGAGGATGGCCCAGACCACGACAAGATGTTCGTGGTAGGCGTTTTTGTTGATAACAAGCTAAAAGGCCAGGGTAATGGGCCAAGCAAGCAAGCAGCCCAGGTTGCTGCGGCTAGTGATGCCCTAGGCCACTATCAATGAACAGTTTGCCCAATTCGATAAATTCAGGGTCAATTCCGTTAGTCAAAGAATTGACAACAGAGGTGATAATCTGTAGAATGAGCATGATTGTTTTATCAACTTTTAGGAGTTTAGTCTAAATGCTCGCTATTCGTATGCAGCGTACCGGCCGGAGTGGCCATACCCAGTTTCGTCTGATAGTCCAAGATAAACGCTTTAGCCCAACCAGTGGCCGCGTGGTTGCTTTTATTGGCAACTATGACCCGCACACCAAGGTTGCAAAAGTGGATGCCGAAAAGGTTGTCGCTTATCTTAAAAATGGTGCCCAGCCAACCGACCGAGTGGCCATGATACTTAAAAAAGAGGGTGTTAAGCTACCAACCTGGTTTAAACCTTCAGCGCCGCAAAAACGAGCTATTAAATCCCAAGACAAACTGCGCCGTAATCGTCCGAAAGATGCTGAGCCTGTCGAAGCACCGGCCGGGGCACCTGAACCAGTAAAAGAAGAAGCACCAGCAGTCGAACCTGCCAGCGGTGAGCCAGTCGAATCCGCCGATCAAGAAGCGGTTACAGATGCAGCAGCGCCCGAAAATGAAACCGAAAACACAACGGTTGCAAACGAAGCCGAATCTCCAGCTGCCGAAACTATCGAAACTCCATCAGAAGAGGCTGCAGCCAAAGAAGCCCCCA
>JAYSLE010000045.1:0-8572 GCA_043725845.1 Candidatus Saccharimonadota bacterium | reverse complement strand
GAACACGCCAACGGCTTCAAAGATTCACACCCGGGGTGATGGAGAGTTAGATTCTCCATCACCCCAATCGCTAAGACCCGACCGCCAGGGTCTTTTTCCATTGCCTGAACAACCGATTCCGTGGTTAAATAGGCTTAAGCGTTATTAAAAAATCGGACATTACTTATGTTCAAAAAACTAATATCTAACCTGCCCTTTAACCCGAGTCTGTTTGATCAGTTATCTTTTTATAGCAATCGCATGCGGGCCGATGCCGCTATCCGCCGAGCCGGTTTTATATTTATGAGCTTGGCCTTCGTAGTTCAACTAGTGGCCGCTTTGTATCCCGCTCAAAACTCGCTGGCGGCCTCTCCCAACGATGTTCTAGAGGGCGCCAATACTAAAAGTATTTTGCTTAAAGGTTGGGACGATAACGCCAGCAACGTCCGCGAGGTTTATAGCCGTTTTGGAATTAGCCGAGACAGCCTAGCCGCCATTCATTCCGAAACGCCGGACATGAAAATAAAATCTACCGATAGCGATTACTGGACGGTTGGCCATCGCCCACTATCGGATTACGGCGTTAGTAGTTCACACTGGGGTGAGCGAACAGTAGATACGGGTAGCAGTAATGTTTATCAGCGCCCACTACACGCTTTTGATACCGACAGACCATCTAGCACTTACGATGCTTTTCATGCCAAAGCCAGTGACGGCGCCGACGTTTATATATTAAAAGGCAGCGGCTGCCCTACTACACACGGGCCGCACTTACCCACGCCGCCCAGTGCCAAATTAAGTGTTCATAAAAACCTGCTTACCGGAGCCACGGCACACCCTGGTGACACGGTTAAATTTAGGTTAGAGTACCAAAATACCGTCCACGATTCGTTGGCTAATCACTTTAACCTAAGCGATGTGATCGATAGCCATTTTGAGTTTGTGTCGCTGAGCAATATGAGTAGCCATAGCGGCAACACCGTTAACATTAACCACGGCGGATCTTTGGGCTACAGCGCCACACCCTACACCGCTACACTAGAAGTAAAAGTAAAAAGCACGGCCGCTGCCGGGACTGTAATATGTAATTCGGCCTCGGCCACGTCTACAGAATCCTCTGTCACCTCACCCGAAAAGCCCTGCGTGACGGTAGTTAGCTCTCAGCCTCCAACGCAGGCATCGGCCTATTGTGTGGCCACCGCGGCCTTTGTAAGCGGTTCTAATAAAGACTTTGTGCTGCACACTGCGGTTTATGCTTCGGCCGGGATTAAGATATCTAGCTACAGTTATTTTTACGATGTAGACGCCAACGGCAGCATTGATGCTACCGATAAAGTTAACGAGACACCGCACGATAAAACGTTTACCGGCCTAGCGACTGGCAATCATAAAATAGCCGTTAAAGTTGATTTAGTGCATCCCAACGGCGAGGTTTATCACACCGCCACCTGCCCGGTTGAGGTTACTATCGGCGAGACCCCCAGAGCTGTCTTAACCAAGAGTGTAACCAATGTTACCCGCGGTGGTGATGCTAACGGCGGAACGGTTAATGCCGGCGATGTATTAGAATTTAAACTAAATACTAAGAATGTTACCGCCAGCGATTATAAGAACTACAAAGGCCAAGATTACTTTGGCAGCGTTTTACAGTACGCCAATCTAGACTCTGCACAGCTGCCGGCCCAAGGCATTACCATTGGTGCCGATAACTATCTGCACTGGACAACAGCCAACCTAAAAGCCAACTCCACAGACGTAAAAACCATTCGCGTGCAGGTAAAATCTCCTGTTCCAACCACCAATTCACCTTCTCATATCTCGCCGGAGTTCAACTGCAAGATTAGTAATGATTACGGCAACCAGGTCACCATGAGTGTTAACTGTCCTCTAGTCAAAACTATCGCCAGCACCACAACTACCCTCCCCAATACCGGGCCAGGCACATCTGTTATAATTGCCGGTTTAGTGGCGATAGCTGTGGGTTACTTGTACGCCCGCAGCCGGTTGCTGGCCCGCGAGCTAGATATTGCCCGGCAAAGTTATGTAAGCTCAGGAGGACTGTAATGAAATTTCTAATTACTCTAATTAACCTAAGTACTCTAAACAAGCACCAAGACTCAATGACACAAGAGGTTTGGGATTTAGGATTTAGACATTATTTAGGTCAATTAGAAATTAGGTCAATTAGGTTAATTCCAGCGAGTGGGAGGATTCTCTAATGTCTGAGCGAGCGCCAAACAGCCACGAACACCAACCACATAACCACGAGAGCCATCACCACAAGGCCGGTAAGGCTCCTGAGAGTGCTCACAACCACGAACACAAGGACAAGCTAGATCAAATCCGCGAAACAGCGGCTAAACACGCTGTAGCAGCCGAGAAAGTTGCAGCCCGGACCGAGCAAGCCAGCCACACTCCGCATGAAGCCTTTGTAAATAACGAACTTAAAGATTTAGCCTATGCCCGATCACTAAAACGAATCCGTCAATCTTTAAGTAAACCAGCACAGGCTTTTAGCAAAATCGTGCACCAACCAATAATCGATGCCGTCAGCGAGACCACAGCCAAAACCGTTGGCCGGGCATCAGGCATACTTGGCGGCGGCGTTATAGCTCTAATTGGCACCACCGCCTATTACTACATCACCAAGCACTACGGATACGATTACAATTTCTTTATTTTCCTAGTGTTGTTAACCGGCGGCTTTGTAGCCGGCTGGTTAGTAGAATTTCTATTCCGCGCCATGCGCGGCTCTAAATAAAAACTATTTTTCGAAGCTGAGGTTGCCGTCTTTATCGATATGCACGGTCTCGACATCGTCCATATTTTCCCCCGGGTCTGAATCGCCCATATCAAAGCCGCCGTCTCGGCGAATCTTAAGTTCGCCAGTGTTTTTAGAGGGTGGTGGTGCCGCCATTTCATAGGTGGGCTTGGCCAATTGGCTTTCATTTTCAGAGTTATTAAGCGGCTTATTAACTGGTTTGGACGTTTGAACAGCAGGATTTGCCGCGGGTGCAGGACGAGCAGCTTGGGCTGGAGCGCCTACCCCGACGGTACCGTCGGGGCCTGCCGAGCCACTGGGCGGGCCAGTTGAGCCACCGGGCGCAATTTTGCGCTTAGATAGCCAATCGTCCAAGAAAGACGATGGAGATGACCCGGGGGCCGTTGGCGGCGCACTAGAGAAATTGGTTGATGACGGCGGCGGCAATGCTGACCTGCCAGCCGGAAGACCTGCTTGTCTGCTAGGCATCCCCGGACCAGTACCAAAAGAGTCAAAGGCGCTAGTTGGGCCTGTTTGTCCGCCGGGCAAGCCGGGACGCCCAAAACCGCCGGCCGGCAGGGCCGGCTGGGTTGATAAGCGCTTAGAAATTTCGGCGTCGACGGTAGCTTTGGGTTTGCCATATTTAGCGGCCGAAAGTTGTTTTAGAGCATCGCCCAACTGCTTATTAGGTTGGCCCAGCGGTGGCAGATTTGCCATACTAAACGGTTGCACCGGCACACCGCCAATCATCATCCTGACCACTGTGTTATGGTTGGGAATAAACTGTAAATCATCAATATCAAAAACTGGCGCAAACTGCTTGGCCAGAAACTCGGCGTCGTTGGTGCCGACCCGGAAAGATACCACAGTGCCAACGTTGCCAAACACCGCATCGCGGATCTCCTCGCTTAACTGGGTGGTAAATTGGTTGGCTACAATCACGTTTAGGTGATACTTACGGGCTTCGGATAATATCTCGGCAAAAGAATCGGTAGAAAAATTTTGAAACTCATCTACGTAGAGACAAAAATCCTTGCGGTATTCCTCTGGCATATCGGCGCGGCTCATAGCCGCGGCCTGAAATTTCATGACAAAAATCATGCCCAGCAGCTTACTGTTCAAATCGCCGGTTCGGCCCTTGGACAGATTAACCAGCAATATTTTACCCTCGTCCATAATTTCTCGCAGATTAAAACTACTCTTGGTCTGGCCAATGATGTTGCGCATCATTTCGTTGGACAAAAAGGCACCAAATTTGGATACAAACCAACTAACAACATCACCGAATTCGCTACTGCGCTGAAAGGCTGGCATCTCTTTGGTCCAAAACTCGGCTACATTTTGATCTGTAACGTATTTAAGTTTTTGCTGCACATAGGCCGGATCGCGGAAAAGCTTGGGGATATCAACAAAGGTACTGCCATCGGGATCGGCCATCAATAACAGTGCGCAGTTGCGAAAAATGTGCTCGTAACGCGGCCCAATAATGCCCTGGTGCTGCGGATCGTACAACTTATAAAGCATGTTTATGGCTTCTTGAATTAAGAAGTCCTTTTGCTCCGGTGTATGCCATTCGAACATATTAAGCCCCAAGGGGTAGTCCATATCAGCCGGACAAAAATAAATAACATCCTCGGTGCGCTCTTTGGGGACCATTGAAAGCAATCTTTCGGCAGTATCGCCGTGTGGGTCCACAAAAGCAAAGCCGCGGCCGTCTAACATATCCTGAAGCGCCAAATTCTCTAGATATGTCGATTTACCTGTGCCAGTCTGACCGACAACGTACATATGCCGAGCACGGTCAGCAGCAGACAAGCGGATGGCTTTTTTGGCACCGCGGAACATGTTATAGCCCAGTAGAAGGCCTTCTTCTGAAATGTTGCGCGGACCATCTACCTGCTTGGAAGTTTGACGCTCCAACTGAGTTGTTGGAATATTGCTCTGGTCTGGAAAGTGGAAAATCGTAGCAACTTCTATAGCGTTTAAAATATTGGCAGAACTTTCCTGAGGGAAAAATCTTAAAATATAAGCCGTTACAAAACTATCAATATCGCGGGCCGGCAAAAACTTAAAACCATTGCGGCCCGGCGCATCAAACAACGAGAAAACCGCTACGATGTTATTTAGAATAGTCTGTGATCGCTGGGCCACGTTGCTTGATGCTACTACTCTAATCATAACTTCGTAAGCCGGCTGTTTAGTCTTTTCCTCTATGGCTTGAGATAGCGATTGGTCCAAGTTAGATACCGATTCGGGCGATTCGCCCTCTTTTTTATCGCCGCGGGCCTCTGGTGGCTTGACCAAAGCCGTAAACACCTGACTAACCCACCAAAATGCCGATTCCATACCCCCGGGCTTAGCTTTACCACCTTTACGCTTACGATCGGCCTCGGTTATGGCAGCTTTGCGCCAGCCCTCGGCCGCCGGCCTAAGCAAAATCTGAATGCCCGCTCCATCTTCTTTATCCAGCTTAGATAACGAGTTTAGTAAGGACTGCATGGTATCGCGCTTTAGGTCTTGATAAGTGGCAATCGGGTATACAAAGCTTTCTTTAAGCGACAGTTCGCCGCCCATAGTCCCGGTAATTCGTCCCACCGGGCTAAAAATATTATGCTCGGCTACTTCTTCTAGCCGGGCCGATGGGTAGGCGCTGACAATCGCCTGCTCTACCACATTTATAAGGTTAACCGGCACGGCGGCATAAAAATGCACCGTTCCATGGGTGGCTAGAATTTCTAAGCCAATGTGCCGCTGACCGTAGAATTTACTTTTAAAACCTTTCTGAAAAGTACTGGCTAAAATACTATAAAGCACCTGCGCCCGGCTGATGTTCTCATCCACCACATCACGGACGTCTCTCCCCTGAGCATCGGTGTCATCGCTGGGAGGCGGTAGATGAATAAGTAGCGGTACCATCTTGAGCCCACGCTCAAAATTCTTTTGCTCGCGGTACATTTGCCGCACATAAAAATAACCAAACCCACAACCAGCCAGAACTAGGACCAGAAAACTGCCCAGTACTAGCAGCACGCTCATTGCTTAGGCCGCCGTTTCGCTCGTTCGACTCTGCTCAGAGCGACCCTGAGCCCCGCCGAATGGGTCGTCCGTTTTCAGGGTTTTATTAAAGCGTTTTTGGATATATTCGGCCTTAACTTTGCTAATTTCTGATTTTTGATGATATGGGTCGTCTTGGGTCTTGGCAACAATGTCTTTGGCCTTAACAATCCATTCTTTCTCTATAAGGTCGGTATCGGCGGCACTCAGGCCACTGTCGGTAACTGTTGGCGTGGTAAGCACCACATTAGATGGAGCTCCTAGCGGCGGCTGGGCTATGGGAATATTCACAATCGGTGGAGGAGCCACGGCGACACTTGGGGTAGACGGGGCACCTTCTTTGGATACACTGTCTTGTTCTATTGCCTGTTGCTGCCCTTGCTCACCTGTTGCCGGTGCGACCGAGGGCAACTCAAACTGGACAGGTGCTGATTCTCCGCCAGTATTATTACTACTCATGGTTTTTATTATACTCGATGGGCACTGCTACGCACTACCCATAATGCACAATGCCCAATGAACAATGCTCAATGAATGCTTTAAATGCATTAATGCATTGTATGATTGATTATTCATTTGTCTATTCGTCCATTTGTCGCATTTGTTCATTGGCATATTTAACTCCTTCGGCTACTGTAAAACAAAAGCCCAAAAGCTATCAAACCAATCACAATAACATCTATCAAATTAAAGGATTGGGCGCTTCTTAGCATTATGGCTACCAAAATCAACAGGCTTACTATCCATATGTAGTAGCGGGCACTGGGACCGACTCGGTCGTTTTGAAGACGTATTAACAGATGGCCAGTACTAACTAAAAAGATTAACAGAGCAATAAAAAAGACTATGGCATAGGCAATTTTATTAAGTGGACTGGTTAGCCCGGCGAATATGAACATAAATAATAGACTACCGGCTGAACACGCGGCTGGAAATAAGGTCTTATGTCTAAATACGTTCATCCCGTTAGAAGTCCAGTTCCCTACCAGCGAATTGGCAGATTTTGTTCGCAAAATTCTTACTTCTAACGGGATTCATGCTTATAATTGTATCTTAAAAAGTAAAGGACCCAGGCGAAAGTTTAATGCTTTCAGCTTGGGCCCTTTTTATCAAAACAACTTGTACGGACTTGAACACGAAAACGAGGTGCCAAAGGCGGTAAATGCGCTCAATAAAATTACTGTATAGCGCTTACCGCCTAATGGCTTTGACTGACCGCTCTTGCCTGCTTTAGGCAGGGTTGAGCGACTGCGCTAAAACGATCCCACCCGACCGTTCTAACTTAAGAGATTTTGTAAGTTATTTTTGTTTTTTGCCTTACCCGTACATGCTAGCAAACTTCTTGTGTTTAGTCAAGACTAGAGCTTTACATTAAATACAACATATTAGATGTAGATATAGCTTATGCACAGTAGTTATAATTACAACTACGCCCAAATAAACCGTGCATTATCCGAACAAAAATGACTACTTCTAATGATTTCTATGAAGATATCCCGGTGTGTTTCCTGCTGCTTATAGCTTGGTATTTGTTTGCTATTTTTATTTGTTTTCTGGATATTAAAACTAGTAATTGTATAGAAATTGAAGAGCCGTTTTGATAAATATTCTTGGCAATATATATACCCAAAAATCTTAGACAATTGCTACTTAGACTACCCAGCTATAACGGTCTGGCAAGTTCGATCAGCTTTTTTCTGAGCGCCAAAAAGTCAGAAATATTATCATACTCGTCATAAAAAATTGCGCTCTTAACTAGACCTTTTGAATCGTAGCAATTAAGCCTAACCCTCTTTTTATCAAAAATCATAATATCTCCCTTGGGCAAATCTAGGCCAGCAAGTTCTGATCTGTCTAACAGATATACCCGCTCACCGCACTGAGGTATGTTTACCAGTTTATAATGCTCTATTTCCCACTGTATGTAAGGTGTAAGCGGTTGGTCGACAATATGAATTCTAATCAATTTAACACCTTGGGAGGCTTTTTTACGGCAGCTATTAGCCCATTTTGAATAATCCTGCTCTTTAATAAGCCTAATGCTACCCTCTTTATCACCGCTCAGCCATTTACGCAGTGAAGATCCGTCATCTTCGCCCGTATAATCCTGCAAAACCTCAACTTTAAACCACTCCTGTATCATTTCGTTCCACCATTCATCGAAAAGCTTATTGGCTGGAGCTCTTGGCAGAGTTTTCATATTGATAATATATATCAAGGCTGCAATATCTGCTTGAAACCAACGCCAAATGGCAGTCGTTGGCATAAGAAAACGCCAAGATTAACGTTGCGTTACTAAAATCCTTCGACCTATAGTAAAAGTTATGCACAGGTTTTTAGCAAAAGCGTGTTGACAGTCTAAAACAGGGTATATAAGATGATGAAAGGTACTTGAGTAAATTAAGTACTCAAAAACAAAAATGAACTGTAACAACCGCTTCTCGCAAGCGGTTGTTCCATCGAAAGGGCTTATAACAAAAAGCCGGCAAACAAACTCCAACACCCAACCAAAAACCCACAAAACGCTCCGAAAAAACCGGAGCGTTTTGTTTTACCAAGCCTAATCAACCACCCTGCCACTAGCTTTATTTATAAATATTTTTCAATAAGCACTATCGTTACTTTGTTCCGCCAAAGTAACCAAACCTCTCGGCTAAGATACCAACCCTTGAGTAGCTGTTAGTACAAAATAGGCTCGCTGCGGAACTCCTCACCAAACAGTTCCCAACTGTTTAGTTCGTCAGACAATCCTCGCGCTCAAAGACGCCTATTGTTGTA
>JAYSLE010000044.1:0-2669 GCA_043725845.1 Candidatus Saccharimonadota bacterium | reverse complement strand
TTTCAATTCCCAGCTGATAAACCTAAAAAAATTCTACTGGTCGAGGACGATGATAATCTTGCAAACGTTTATCAAACTCGTTTGCTGGCCGAAGGTTTTGAAGTGCGTCGCGAGCCTGATGGCGAAAATGCTCTGGCCGCAGCCGTTAGCTATAAACCAGATTTAATACTACTAGATGTTATGATGCCCAAAATCACCGGTTTCGATGTGCTGGACATTCTACGAAACACCCCCGATACTGCCAATATAAAAATTATTATGCTCACCGCCCGTGGCCAAGACAGCGATCGTGCCAAGGCCGCATCACTTGGCGCCGACGATTACCTAGTAAAATCCCAGGTGGTAATCGCCGATGTAATGTCCCGAATAAAAAAACACCTCGCATAAAAAACACCAGGGTTGAGCCATTCTTATTCTACAGTGACTTCGGTGCGGGGGACTGATCGACCGCTAAAGCGCTTATAGCGGCGAGTCACAAACTTTACGGTTCCGTCTTTCGAGGCATGAATAGAGAAGTTGCGGGCCAAAAAAGTGCCCTCGCCGGAACGCTTATTAAGGCCAATTTGTCTAACAATAATATCGCCGGTTTTAACCATAGAACCACCGGCAACTTTAATACCCAGGCGCTGGCCGGGGCTATCATGATTATTTTTACTGGTACCGCCAGCTTTGACGTGTGACATCTTCTTGGATCTTCCTTTGACGTTTGACGTTAGACATTAGAGTTTCGTTCTTGTTCTAAATTCTAACATCTATCGCCTAGCTTCTATTACGATGAGTTGGCGGGCAACAATCTGATTTTCTCGGTAGTAAATCAAATCCTTATTGCTCACGTGCTCAAACTTGGTAACATTGTACCCCATATCTGTTAAACGGTCAATAACGGGCAAATGCTTAAAAGTCGTCTTGCCAGTTCTCCAGGCTGGCACGGCCAAACAAATTGGTGTGCCGGGTTTAATTTGCCCGCTCAAACTTTTTAGGAATTTTCTTAAGATGGTATTTACGTCTTGGACAATCTCCTCGAGCTTGGCCGGAGTAGGCACACTACCCAGAGGCCGGCCTAAGTAGGTTTCAGAAGCCACTGCGCCGATCTCACCGCTCCATTGATGGCTAGTTGCATCGCCGACTTCCAGCACGGCCTTTTTAGGCAGACCAGGAAATTGTTCGTTTAACCAATCTAAATTCCGCTGGGAAAATTCAATCATTCGTGGCTCTATATCTGTTCCCAGTGCTGAATAGCCCATCAGCAATGCTTCTTGTAGTAGAACCCCGGTGCCACAAAAAGGATCCAAAATTGACGTTCGGCGATTGACGTTAGAAGTTGGATCAGAATCATCTCTATCGTTTAACGTCGAGCGTCTATCGTCTATTTGGCCGACGGCTAGATTGATAAGTATTTGGGCCAGCTTGGGGGGCAGCATGCCAACCCGGGCGTCGCGGGCCGGGCGGGCTTGATCGCGGGCGGCGTAAGCGTTAATATCTTGCACAAAAAAAGTCTGGGCCAAGATGGTCTGAGCACCGTTTTTAAACAAGTTTAGTTCCCATGCGCCGCGCCGTGTCAGTTGGTTATGCAAGACCTGCGCACTGGATAGAGCAGGGGTTTTGTTTGGAACTACCCTAAGTGGCCGACCGCCAGCCTTTTTAATGGCTAGTGCAGTTTTATTTATGTCATTAACCGGTGTGTCAAAACCGTACAAGCTAAGCCCCAGCGTAAATTTGCCCTCGGGCCTTTTTTTAAGGTGTTCTGGCACCACCTTAAGCAAGTGGTTTCTAATATCGGGCCACGTATTGGCATTTAAAATATCTAAAATCTGAGCTACTTTAATGGTGCCGCCCAGCCGTTTAAAGTTAATCTCGCCGGCCGGTATGCTAAGTAGCGCCGCACCTTCGGCCGGACTAACAGCCTCCGCGCCGTATAGACTCTCTAGTTCGGCCAATCCAAGTGCTGGTTGCCGGCCTAAAATACACAGGGTCTTAGCATCAAAATTGCTCATAAGAGTATTGTAACTTAAGAAGCGGTATATAATAACGGGTAGCAATTCTTATATGGAAATATCCGAACACGTTTCAAAGCAATCACGCTGGAAGCAGTTGCTAACTGCTGCCACCTTTGTGGCGCTAATAATTCTGGCCTATTCACTGCGGCGTCAAATTGGCGATGTTATAAAAAACCTAGGCCATGTACATGCTTGGGTGCTTCTGCTTATGATTCCGCTAGAGGCGGCTAATTATGATGTTTACGCCAGAATGTATCGTAGTTTTTTTTCAATTTTGGGCGAAAAAGTTCAATACTGGCCAATGTTCAAATTTACTCTAGAGCTTAATTTTGTTAATCACATTTTGCCCAGCGGCGGCATAAGCGGCATATCCTATTTTAACGTTAGAATGCGAAGCCTAGGTGTTAGCGGTGCCAAATCTACCTTGGCCCAAGTTATGAAGTTGTTTTTACTGTTCCTGGGTTTTCAGCCGATTCTTATTCTTGGCCTGGTACTACTGGCGGCCCGCGGTCATGCTAATAACTTAATCTTGGTGGTGGCCAGTTCGCTAATTACCACCCTGGTAATTGGCACCTTTGTTGGCATTTATATTATCGAGTCCCGCAGTCGCATCAACTCTTTTCTAACCGTTATCACCAAAGGCCTAAATCGGTTGATCCATGTTTTTAGGCG
>JAYSLE010000043.1:0-3320 GCA_043725845.1 Candidatus Saccharimonadota bacterium | reverse complement strand
AAAACTCTCTAGCAGGGAATACTTAACTAGTCATCCCTGGTCAAGCCGAGAGAGTTAAGTTTTTATTCGGCCACCATATTGATTACAGAATTGTAGATTGCATCATGAGCTGCTGATTCCAACTTTAGTACTTTGTCACTTCCGTCGCCACAGAAAGGATGGGGACCCGCACTGATGTAAAAAAACTGGCCAATTTTTGTGGGATAGTTGTCGGCAAGGCCATGGACTCCATCCCACGCTTCTTGAAATGTTGGTTGTTTGACAGCGTCAATCGGTGCTAAGTCGTTTGCTAGACCTCTCACTATGTCATAGCCTATACACCCACTGCCACCGATAGCTCCATCCAGCTCTTTCGACGAGAAGTATATGCGTGATTTACTTCCGCTTATTCTCTTATATTCATACTCGATGTGCAGACCATTAGAGACTGGTACCTTGATGCCCCATGGTTGAATAATTGCGTAATCATTGACTACCTTAGCGGTAGAATACCCAGCATCCGTCTTAGTAGTCGAGTTCTGGCTGAAAGTCTGGCTTGAGTTGAGAGATTTATCGGCTTTAGATTTTGAACTCCACACATACCAACCGACAAAACCAATTAACCCCAAGATTGCGAATATTAAAACGCCCTCAACTACGCTGAAGCCTTGCTGGGCCTTTTTCATAAATCCAACTATAGGGTAAACATATGCGTTAGTAAATAGTGACAAATTTATCTAGGGTCAGTAATATTAGAGATCACAGGGAATACTTAACTAGTTAAGTATTTTTCGGAGGGGTAAACGGGTCATGCTGTCTGTCCGCGAGCTCGCATGCTAGAATAATCATTATGAATGACAATCAATTTGGCGTATTGCTTGAAGATATGAACAGCAAAATGGACGGCGTTGTTGAAGCCGTTGGCCAAATCCAAGATCAGGTGAGGAATTTACCGACAAGAGATGAGTTTAACGAATTGAAAGCCGATGTTAAGACAATCAAGACAGTGGTCACGGAAGACTCTCGGCGAATAACCGCACTCGAAGCAGCTAGATAAATAAAATAAATTAATCCGAGCAGGGGATACTTAACTATTCATCCCGAGTAAAGTCGAGGGAGCTAAGTATTTATTGAGCTGTATAATTAGGGTGTAAGTAAGGGAGGTTATTATGGCAAAACCAAATCCGGTAGTGCATTTTGAAATGGGCTATGAAAACAAAGAACGGATGGTCAAATTTTATGAAACTGTCTTTGGCTGGAAGACCGAACAAATGGGACCAGAGATGGGTGGCTACGTGGTTGCACATACCACAGAAACCGATGCCGAAGGCATGGTAAAAACTCCGGGGAATATTAACGGCGGTTTTTATCAGAAAACTGACAACCCGTTGTCGCAACCTCCATCGGTTGTGATATCGGTGGACGATATTAAAGCGGCAATTGAAGACGTTAAAAAAGCCGGTGGCAAAATTTTGGGCGGTATGAACGAAAAAGGGGAGCATACTATGGAACCATCAATGATTCCCGGTGTTGGATTATGGATTTCTGTTCAGGATACCGAAGGCAACCGTGTCAGCCTACTGCAACCCAACTCTATGTAAAGCAACTCTGGCCGTTACCCAAAGTACTCTGTAAATCTACAATCTTTTACGGTAGAATATAACTAACCCGTAAGGATTATTAACGGCTGTTACTTTTGAGAGGTTTTTAAGTTTGATTAAATTTGTAAATACTAAAATTCTTAAGCGTGCTTTAGGCGACCCTCAGGCCGCCACTATTAAACGTCTGCGGAAAAAAGTAAAAATAATTAATGATTTGGCACCTAAGTACGAAAAGATGTCCGATACGGAGCTTAAGGCTCAAACCTTAAAGCTTAAAGCTCGGCTAGAAAAAGAAAAACTAGATGATATTTTGCCCGATGCTTTTGCGGTGGTGCGCGAGGCCGCTACCCGTACTTTAAAGCAGCGCCACTTTGATGTTCAGCTAATTGGTGCCATGGTGCTGCACGAGGGCAACGTATCCGAGATGAAAACCGGAGAGGGTAAAACCTTGGTCTCTACTCTGGCGGTTTACCTAAACGCCCTAGAAGAAAAAGGTGTGCACGTGGTTACCGTTAACGATTATCTGGCCCAGCGCGATGCCGGCTGGATGGGCCAAATCCACACATTTTTGGGACTACAGGTCGGCGTTATTATCCCCGATGAATCTTATATTTACGATCCGGCTTATCATAACCAAGAACACTTTGATCCGCGTATGCATCATCTTAAACCATCAACCCGCCAAGAGGCTTACCAGGCCGATATAACCTATGGCACCAACAACGAATTTGGCTTTGATTACCTGCGTGACCACATGGTCCGCGAAACCGATCAGTTGCGCCAGCGCGATCTGCACTATGCCATCGTAGACGAAGTAGACAGCATTTTAATTGACGAGGCCCGCACGCCGCTTATTATCTCCGCCCCGGCCACCGCTAGTGGCGCGGCATATCATCAGTTTTCCAAAGTGGTCCGCCAACTAAAAGAAACCGAACATTATGTAAAAGACGAAAAGCGTAAAAGCGTAGTTTTAACTGATGACGGCGTGGAGCTCATAGAAAAAATCCTGGGTATTACCAGCCTTTACGCCACCGACAATCTGCGCACCATTTATCACCTAGAGCAGGCCCTTAAAGCCCAAACATTGTTCCACCGCGATAAAGACTATGTGGTTACTAAAGAGGGCGAGATCGTCATCGTAGACGATTTTACCGGACGTTTGCTTAAAGGCCGGCGCTATAACGAAGGCCTACACCAAGCCATCGAAGCCAAAGAGGGCGTTGAAGTCCAGGAAGAATCCATGACTCTAGCCACCATATCTTTCCAAAACTACTTTAGGCTATACAAAAAGCTGTCGGGTATGACTGGTACGGCCATGACCGAAAGCGAAGAGTTTCACCAAATCTATAAAATTAACACCGTAGAGATTCCATCCAACCGCAAACTAGTCCGTGACGACATGTCCGATAGAATATATAAGACCGAAAACGGCAAGATGCATTCGATTGTAAAAGACGTTGCCGCTTTACAGGAAAAAGGCCAGCCGGTTTTGGTGGGCACAGTCAGCGTAGAAAAAAACGAGCTGCTTAGCAAAATGCTAAAGGCCGCCGGTGTTAAGCACGAAGTGTTGAATGCCAAGAACAACGAGCGCGAGGCCGCGATTGTAGCTAAAGCCGGAGAAAAAGGCGCGGTAACACTGGCTACCAACATTGCCGGCCGTGGCACCGACATTGTCCTGGGCGAGGGCGTAACAGACCTGGGTGGACTATTCGTTCTGGGATCCGAGCGGCACGAATCGCG
>JAYSLE010000042.1:0-6790 GCA_043725845.1 Candidatus Saccharimonadota bacterium | reverse complement strand
ATCCTGAAGGTTTAATATTGATTCTTGGTTATCAAGACTGGGCAAAACAAAGTTAAACTGGATAACCTCATTTGGACTATCTAGGGGTTTTAAAGAAGCTCTTACCATGGTCAGGCCGGTGTAGTGTTGGGCCGCTTTTTCTTCGGGTGTCCAATCGATTGGGTTAGCAGAAACTTCTATGCATAAACTACCTGCTGGCATTTCAGCAACGGTAACCACATTTTTAGCCTCGGCTGTTCGACGCTGAAGCTCACGCCAGGCACCGGGAACTTCTTTAGCTGCTTCTTGCCGTGACCATTGACGGCCTCTTTCGACAACCTCCGTGACACTTTGGCCGTGGGGATCTATTAAGTCGTCGCCTTCTACTCTAAAGCTTCGGGGCACAACTCCGTAGGCTTCGTTAGTCTGATCAACTACCACTTCTAACACTGGGGTTAATTCTTCGTCCAAAATCATAGCTTTAAGCTCTGGCGTTATATAACCTAAATCACGACGCTGTTCGGCCACTAAGCGAACACTCCGGGTTAGAGCGCCATCTAAATATGCTTCGTCGCTAGCTACGTTAAAATGTTGGTCTGCCAACTCTGGGCTGTGCATAAAAATACCCCTGCTCTTTATGCGGGGGCTTAAAAATACTTGACTAGTTAAGTGTTTTAGCGCTCCTGCTCGAGAGACTTCATTTTTTTTGCTGTATCGGACTCACTTCGCATATTACCCTTCGACAAGCTCAGGGTAAATTTCTACGAAATTTACCGTTGCGGCACAGTTCCGGATTCGCACCGGATTCCAGCAATCAATTTGTTAATCGGACTTTAATATTAGCATGGCCTCTAAAGTTTGGGCAAAGTAATTTAAATTTATTTTACAAATCTATAGAAATATATTATAATCTTATATTAATTATGTCAGATAATGAGAACAGTGTTGTCTTTGAACGAGTAATCGACAACTTTGAAGAGTACTTCATGGGTCCTCCTATGGGACAGTCAGATGCTGCCTTAATAAATGAACTCGAGCATAAACTTCACTATGGTTCTACGGGTAAGCGCCAGTGGAGAAACCCACGTGGCTTGGATGGCTGGTCAAAAAATCATTCTGAGAATGTCCCTCATATGGGCAAACTCCCCTACTGGCCAGAGTTTTTTAAAGATCAAAGAGTAGATGTGCCAAACCGTAGCATTGGAAGATTATCAAAGCTACCAGATAAATACTACCTAAAATCTTTTGAATACTTTTACGCCAAGGCTGTGGGCTCAAGAGCCCTAGCCAATTCAATTATTGAGACCTTTGATACAACGCCAGCCTTCCCCGAAGAGGGATCTCTATCGTTAACGGAATATGCCATTGATTGTTTAAAAAATGATATATCGTTTGGAGTTGTCAGCGGCCACGCCGATAGACTCTCGGATATTGCAGACTTTACCGGTGGTATTAGTCTGGCAGTAGCTAGGCGAGAGGGTAAAAAATACCTAGATAATTTTAGGCTCTTGGTTAATACCAATATGACTCGTGAGACTTACCGCGGAATCCCAATTGCCTGGCTTATATCAGTCGCCATGGGGGCGTACTGGGGGCTGCCACCCGGAGAAAGTATCGGCGAATATGATATTCCCAAAGATGTGATGGACTACGTTAATAAGATATTAATAGATTGCTATAGATCTGAACGAAAATTAGGTGCGGTAGTGCTGGGTTCGGTCCCTGCCGGTGCTCGTATGGTCAAGGTATTTAATAAGAATACGGATGCGCTTGAACAGATGGATTTTAAAGATTGCTACACCGGATCATTTATGACTCGCTGCGAGGGAGGAGTAATCCCTACAAACCGGGTTGAGGACAGAATCGAGATTGGCCCAGTGATAAAAGTTGATAAAAATAAAAATGTGCTTACAGACAGGGTAATGCAAGTTCTGGCGGGACAGGTAGTGCGCCTTGCAAATGTTCCGGTTGGATACAAAGCTTTGTCAGGCGAAAATGCTGGTCAGCAAGTAATTCTACGACCTGCTCATAGCAAAGAGTCTGTGGCCGTTTGACGTAACAGGGTGGCGTCACCTATAATCAATCTGTTATTCCGGAGTAGCTCAATGGTAGAGCAATTCGCTGTTAACGAAAAGGTTGCCGGTTCGAGTCCGGCCTCCGGAGCCAAATTAAAAGACTCAGTCATTGGACTGGGTTTTTTAATTTGATGTTCTGCGAAGCAAAAGCTCGAACCGAAGGTTCGGTCATCAAAGCCACGCACAGAAACTACCCATCACTTTCGTGCATGGCTGCCAGATGTGCGCTGTCCGGCCTCTTCAGGAGCATGAGCGAAGTCGAATGCCGGAGCCAAATCTGATTAACCTCAACCAGGTACATGCAACAGTGGTTTTCGGACCGCTCTACTATTTGTTTCGGTGAAAGCAACCTATCCAGCAACAAGGGCGGCGCTTGCCCTCCAGAAGTTCCGTAATTGTCCGCTCAATATGATTTTTTCTGGTCTCCGGCTTTTTGGTAGTAATAGACCAACAAATCCATTCATTGCGAGCCAGTGGTGTTAGGTCCTCCCACCTTTCTAAGGCAGATTCGTCATCTATAAGAGCTCTACGTAAATCTGCCGGTACTTTGTGGGCTACGCCGGTGGCGATTTCTTTTTTTGGTCATAGCTTTATACTACCTCGGCACATGTTTTTCATTCAAGGAACTTCCTCCTCTCCTTAGCACGTCGACTACCTTGAACCGTAGGTTGGGTAATCAAAACCACGCGCTGTCAGGCTCCTCTGCGTTTGTGCTTGCTTAAAAAGTGGCTGTTTACTATGCTGTAATCCGGCAATGAGAGCTATAACAAAACGCGGCAAAGCCGACCTTATTGTTGGTTTGGGCCACGGAGACGAAGGCAAAGGAAAAATCGCCCAATTTATTGGCGGCTTTCGAAAGTTAGGCATAAGAAGCCAGGGCGGATCAAATGCCGGCCATACCGTTTACCTAAAACTTGATGAGTTCGATCTAACAAGGCGAAAAGGCGAAGGCGACGCCAGACAAATAAACACCCACCAAGTCCCAACTACTATCGTTTATAAACACACTAATAATGTAATTGGGCCCGATGTCTGGCTAGACGCCGAAAAACTTAACGACGAAATTGCATATTTGCAGGCTGAAGGTTTTGAAGTAAACCCTAGCAGGTTGAGTATTAGTAACCTAGCCAGCCTGGTGCTCCCCGGCCACAAACAAGAGGACGCCCAAAAAGAACGGGCCAAAGGTGCATTGGGGAGCACTAAAGCCGGAATTGCTTTTGTTGCCCGCGACGAGGCCCTGCACCAAGATATTCGGGCGAATACTATACTTAAAGAAAATGCCAATGAGACGCTATTGGCAGCCGCCCTAGATGGTTTAATGCTGGGCGACATGAACGAAGATCAAAAAAAAGAAGCCCAACTCAAAGCAGAAAATTTTGTTGAAGCCGCCATGAGACTTAAGCCATACATAAAAAATACCGTTGCCGAGGTTAGGCACCAGCTATCCCAAGGTCATAATGCCGTGATCGAAGGCGCCCAAGGTGCCGGACTAGACCGCAGATTTGGTAAGCACCCGCACGTTACTAGTTCTTCAACAACCGCGCTCGGACTGCTAAAAGGCGCCGGGCTTAGCCACAAAGATGCCGGCACCACTTACGGCGTTATTAAGGTGTTTCCGTCTAAGGTTGGCGGCGGCGAATTCCCAGACAGAATCACCAACCCGGCCATTTTAAAAATTGTAGAAGGCCAAGAAGGCGATGTTGACGCCGAGTATGGGAAGACTACCGGCAGAAAGCGAGAAATTGGCTGGCTAAGCATTCCTCTTTTGAGACACTACATCGAGCTAAACGGCGTTGATGAATTAGTGCTAACCAAGTTTGATACGATTGCCAAGATTAACACCGTGACTAGCAAATTTTGCGTAGTGGTTGCTTATCAAAAAAACGATAGCAAAATTGATCAAATTCCAGACGCTTTGGAAGACCTTAAGGGCTACGAACCAGTAATTAAAGAGTTTGATTTATGGCAAGACGATGTAAGCGCAGTCTCTGGTTTTGATGATTTACCCCAGCAAGCCAAAACTTTATTAAAATTTATCGAGGAATCGTTAGGCATACCAATTGGAATGATTGGCACCGGCGCCCGTTCTGATCAAATTATCGTCAGAAAAGACCTGCTAAACGAACTAGAGCTGCAGAAAAAAGTTCTAACCATTTAGGTTTATTTTATATCCACATAAATTAGGGTGTATAGTGACGGCTAGAATAGTTTTTTAGAAGGAGCCCAAATGATCAAGTTATCTGTACCCAACATCAAAAAATTTGCTCGTAGTAAAAAGGGTATGGGAATCATAGTTCTGGTGCTTTTGCTTATTGTGGCGGGATTATTGTACGCTAATCGTCATCATGATGATCAAGTCGCAATCAGCCAAGCACAAGCAGCTTCAAAAACCCAAAATGCACAGGCCATAGCAGCAGCCACTGGTACGGGTTCGAGCACCGGATCGGCGTCCAGTTCGACCACCAAAAACACATCAACCAAAACCACAACTACACCCGGTGCAAGTCCAACTTCTGGTGCCACACCACCGCCTCTGCCACCAGCCGCTTATGCCGATAATTTTAGCGGTAGTTGGTACATCAACTTTGGCACGATGGTGCTTAGCCAATCTGGCACCAATGTAACCGGGACCTACAACAACGGCCCCGCCGGATCATCCGGAACTATCAGCGGCACCGTTAGTAGCCAAACCCTTACCGGAACATGGAAAGTAGGTGCAGCCACTGGACCGCTAAGCTTTGTTAAAGGCACCCACACACTATCAGGCACCTATAGCTCTACGTTTAAATGGTGTGGTGCCCTAACTGGCTATCAGTTCCCTGCCGGCTGCGGCTTTGCCGGGCACTGGGTAACCAAAATAGCCTCTAACCCAAATTGCGCCATGGATCTTACCAGGATTAACAATAGTGTCACGGGCACCTACTGTAACGGCACAATTACTTCTGCCACGGTAAGCTACCCCGCCAACGACACTAAACTCAGTGGAACTTGGACGGTAAGCGCCTTAACAAGCGGGCCTTTTGCCTTCTTTTTTGGCTCGCTAGCTTCATCGCCACAACAGCTGTTCTTTCAAGGCAATTACAATACCACCAATTACTGGTGCGGCGGCACCACCGCAGCCAATGTACCCAGCACCTGCACCGCCAAAACTTAGCTATCGATCTAGATAGTTCTAGCCTAGAGACAGTTCGAATTTCAGAAAGATGATTGACACTGGGGTCACTTGATTGTGCTTATGTAAAAAGAGTAGAATATAAGTGATGGGGATGACATATGTTGGGTAAATCGTCGGTAAGACTTGTGGCAGCACTAGCTATTTTAGTTTTTGCGTCCAGCGGGGCGGCTTTTGCCCATTTTGCCTCGGACCAAAAAGCTGTGGAATCCGGCAGAACCACTCAACCTAAAGTTGAGTCCGCTACTACCAATAGCAATCCTGTACCGAACTCTACCCTGACCCCAATTCAATCTGAGCCGTGCACTAAAACAGTAACTGAAACCAACGATACCAGTGGACCGAACGCAACCAACATCAAGAAAACCGAGGTGCACTGCCAAAGCCATTCGAGCAGTGGCTCTACCTCTGTTGATGTAGAGAACTCCACAGATCAGTCAGCTGTTACCGGCGATAGCACTGGGCAAAGCGGAACAGCGTCTAACACCGATACAACAGATATAAATGTAAACTAGTAATAGATTTTGCGCATTAAAATACCGGCTCTTAAGCCGGTTTGTAGATTCTAGGATTGTTGGTGGGCGGCTCTTGCGAGCCGCCCACCGGTCGAACAGTACGAGAGTACTTCATCGCCGACGGCGCTTTTTCCACCAATGCTTCTTGGTGTAGTGGAGCGCGAACGCTAGGACGAGAAGTGCGACTACAACCGCATTGGTGTGATGGTTAATCAGATGAGAAATCACCTGCACCACCTCCCATGCTTGTTCTTGGGGCCGTAGATACCGATATCGCCGTACGACTTGATCTTGACGCATTTATTCTCTGCGTCAGCCCAAGCCGCGATGGTAGCCAGCAGCACTCCGCTGGCTCCGACAACTGCGTCGAAAGGCGGGGGCAGGAAAACTGCCAAACCTGCGGCAGCACCACTGCCAATCGCCATCTTTTTAGTCTCTTCGCGGTTCAGGTACAGAGTTCCAGTCACGATTCCCCACGTCATGTGGGCATTCGTACTGGAGGTAGCACTGGTCTTGGCATCACCGGGCTGGCAAGCCAGTCCGGCAAGCGCCGCGACTATGAGGGTGATGTAGATGATACGCCTCATTTTGACACCTTGCCTTTCGCGGAAAACGAATCTCCGCTGAGGGGCGTCCCGCAAAACGCCCGAGGATGAGTCCCCACTCCCCCGGGTTAAACTGGTTTAACTTCTTGTCGAACGGTACGACGACGGAGTCTACCCCGTCGAGGCATACATATTAACATATTTTAACGAAATAGTCAATACTCTGTCCCTTGAGAATAATTCGAGCTCAATATTCCCATCTGTCTGCTAAACTAGTAACCATTGTCTTATGGAAAATACATCTGCAAACGCACTAGAAATTAAAGACCTTAAAAAGCGTTACAAGGGCGGAGTGCAAGCGCTTAAAGGCGTTAGTCTAACCATTAAACCAGGTCAATTTTTGGGGTTGCTTGGCCCCAACGGCGCCGGCAAATCCACGTTAATCCACTCGATTATGGGCCTGGCTGTGCCAACTAGTGGTTCGGCCAGTGTTTTTGGCCACGA
>JAYSLE010000041.1:0-9665 GCA_043725845.1 Candidatus Saccharimonadota bacterium | reverse complement strand
CCAATCGACCAAGCCCTAGTTGCAGCCCTTAAAAAATGGCGGCTAGACCGGGCCAAGCAAGACGGCGTATCGGCCTTTATTGTGGCCCATAACAGCCTGTTAGATACTATTGCGGCACAGCGTCCCCGAACCGCCGGACAACTACTTGGCCTATCTGGTTTTGGTGCCGCCAAACTAGCTAAATACGGCCCTGACATTCTGCAGGTTGTAGCCGACTACCAACCTAAAAGTGCCTAGTTGCTTTTTTGGCGCTCTCAGCGCATATTAAAGTTAAATTAATGGAGGGCTTAAGGTCATGGACATTCAAATTAACTTAATCGGTGTACTGCTGGCCGCAGCATCAGCATTAGTCGTGGGCATGGTTTGGTATTCCGGGGCACTTTTCGGCAGGGAGTGGACCAAAGTAACAGGAGTTAGCGAAAAGGATATGAAAAAGGCAATGCCAAATGCTATGCCCCAAATAATTGTGGCAGCACTGTTAACCGCCTACATTTTGGCCCACGTAACCTATCTAAGCCAGCAGTTCTTTGGCTACTCCTACCTAAAATCGGCTCTAGAAACAGCTTTTTGGCTGTGGTTGGGTATCTCGGCAACAACTATAGTTGCCCACGACGCATTCGAGAACCGTTCCAAAAAACTTTTAGCTATCAACGTTGGTAACCGACTAGCTACCTATCTGGTAATGGCCCTGATAATCGGCGCTGTTGGACTATAGCCAAACCCACAGTGAAGTTACTGTTAACCTCTAACGGGCTGTCTAATGACAGCATCGCTACAGCTTTTGCTAATTTGATTGGCAAAGATCCAAGTGATAGCAAAGTGGCTTTTATACCCTCGGCGGCTAACCCATCGCGGGAAAACAAAGATTGGCTAATAAAAGACATGAGCCGAATTCTGGAACAAGGCTACAGCATCGATATTGTCGAGCTAACAGCCCTAAGCCAAGAGGAAATCAAAGATATATTGCAGGGTGTGGACGCTATATTTATTGGTGGTGGCAACAGCTTTTATCTGAGTTATTGGATGCAAAAAACCGGCTTATTTGATCTATTGCCAGAACTACTTAGCACAAAAGTTTACGCTGGCATAAGTGCCGGCAGCATGATTGCCGGCAGTAGCTTAAAAATTGCCTCGCAGGCACTAAAGCACGCCGGTCCGCTTAAAGACGATGATTACGACGAACTTGGCCCAATTGGCCAATCGTCGGCTAAAACTTTAGAGCTGGTAGATTTTTTGTTTCGGCCGCATTTAAATTCGCCTAATTTTCCTCATGTCCAAGAAGATTCACTGAGAGAAAAAGCCAAGGATTTAGATCAGTCGATATACGCCCTTGATGATCAAAGCGCCCTAAAAATAATCGATGGCAAAGCAGAGGTGGTTACCGAAGGCAATTATCTACTACTAGAACCCAGAGCATGAGATAATCGTCCCAGATAGGAAATTATTATGAAATCAAAGAAATTAGTAATTCAGATAAATAAGACTCCCAAAGAAGTTTTCGCGTTTACTACAAACCCTAAAAATACTCCAAAATGGATAGATTTTATGGTCCAAGAAGAAACCAACGAAACACCGCCCAAACTAGGTACGATCTATAGAAACCAAAATCAAGCAGGTGAATGGTCGGAGTACAAAATGACTGAGTTTGAGCAAGACGAGATGTTTGGGATGAGCCGAGTTGATGGGACTTACCACGTTAAATATACTCTCAAGCCCATCGGCAAAAACTCCTCAGAACTTGAGTACTACGAATGGACAGATTCCGGGGAACTAGACGATCCATTCACGATAGAAATCCTTCAAAAGCTCAAATCAGTTTTAGAGAACGAATAGTTCGTCCGCATGAGGCAGTTTAGTGCAAAAGTAAAACCGGGGAGCAAGGTTGGGCCTCTGATCGAGGAGGAGGTTAACGGAGATATGACGGTTTACTTGCGCGAGCCAGCGCACGATGGACGGGCTAATGTTGCCTTGGTCCAGCTGATAGCCAAGCACCACGATGTGCCAAAATCATCTGTAAAAATTATCCGCGGCATTTCCAGTCGCCATAAACTCATACGCATCGAATAAAAAACACTAGCATTATTTTAAATTGGCGTGTTGTCAAAAAAGTTTATAAAAACTATTGACGAGCCGTCTTGAGCATGGCATATTTATCTCTAAATTAAGACAGAGGTGAAACACTTATGGCAAAATCGCCAAATCGCATGCCACTTATTAGGGCAATCTGGACCTTTAGCACGCTAACTATAATTTTAACCGGCGTAACCTTTGCGGCCTTGCAAAGCCAAACCGCCAGCCTAACCAGCAACACCATAGAAAGCGCCACCGCTGATCTACGCATCGGCACCAGCACTTCTAGTTTTGCCAATACCCGTGTGGGCTTTGATTTTCCAGGCGTGGTGCCGGGCGGGGCAGCCGTACCTTCCAGCGGCAACACCTTTTATCTTAAGAATTACGGAACCGGAGTGCTAGCTATCAAGGTGGGAATTGCCACGCCGCCGTCCAATATCAACAATGTAGATCTAAGCAAAGTCTCGATGATTTTTACCAGAGTTGACACCGGCTACAGCACCACACTATCAATCAAATCTATGGTCGACGGCTACGCTTCTGGCGGAGTTAGCCTGGGCGATACTATTGCCGGTGGAGTAATAGCCACCTACAGCGTCAAAGTTTCGATGACCAGTGATGCCTTTAACGGCGCCAGTGCCAGTATTAGCGGTGTAGACCTACAGTTCACTGGTACGGGGATCTAAAATGTCCAGATTTGTTCGATATTTTTTACTTGCTCTATCTGTTATTCTGGCTCTGACGGCACTTAGTGGGCTGGTGTTATATAAAACCGCTGGGTTGCGGCTGTACAGCGTGCAGTCTGGCAGTATGGCTCCAGCAATTTTGCCCGGTGATCTTGTAGTTGATCTTAAAACCCAATCTTCTACTTTAGCTCCCGGTGAAGTTATCAGCTACATCAGCTCAAACGGTTCGGGCGAGGTCATTACCCATAGAATCATTAACATCGATAATAACCGCGGAATAATTACTACCAAAGGCGATAATTTGGCCCAGGTCGACCCACCAGTGCCAGTAAATGCGGTAATTGGCCGGCAGCTTAAAACTATCCCGGCAGCTGGGTATCTGTTAGACGATCTGCACCGTCCGGGGGTATTAATAGCCTTAATTTATATTCCAGGCCTAGTTATTGCCGCCGCTGAGATCAAGCGACTATCTCGTCACTACGGCCGTCGACCATACCAGGCCGATATCGGGCTATAAAATATCTGTCCAACTAAGGTAAACTGTTAGCAGTAAATGACTGATCAAAAAAAGCCCAGAGCCTACGCTTTCGTTGATAGCCAGAACCTTAATCTTGGCGTTCAAAAGATGGGCTGGAAACTTAGCTGGCGCAAATTTTTAGAGCACCTGCAGCGCGAATACAACGTCGAAAAGGCCTATTTGTTCATCGGTTACGTGGCCGATAACGTAGCCATGTACGAACAACTTCACGAAATGGGCTATTTAATAGTCCTAAAGCGTACCCTAGAAGTTAAGAACCCCGATAAGCCGGCGGCGCCGGTTGGCACCGAAAAGTCCGAAAAACCACCAGAGGTATCAAAACCTATTATCAAAGGTAATATCGATGTCGAGCTAGCTGTGTGGGCGGTCAAAGAAATACCCAATTACGATAAGGCCGTTATAGTATCGGGCGACGGCGATTTTTACGCCCTAGTAGAATATTTAGAGCAGCAAAAAAAGCTACTTCATTTGATGGTACCCAACTGGCAGTACTCTAGCTTGTTAAAAGATTTTGAAAGCTATGTTGTCCGAATAGATAAAATGCGCCGCCAATTGGCTTACCGTTCTGGCGGTCGTAGTGCTAAACCTAAAATTACTGGAGACAAAACATGAAAATTACTCGCTACTTTCAGAGCTGTTTATTGGTCGAGGAAGCCGGTGTGCGGATTTTAATAGATCCCAGCGGCCAAGAATCGGGCAACCTAGACAAATTCGGCAAGCTTGACGCTGTACTATACACCCACGAACACGGCGACCATTTTGACGCCGACCTAGCCCAGACTTTTGTAGAGCAGGGAATCGCCCCGATCTGGGCCAACGCCAGCACCGCCAAGCTAATAATGGCCTCTAAAACCCAGGTCAGCGACGGGCAAGAGTTTGAGGTTGGTGGCATCAAGGTTAAAGCTCTAGAACTCCCTCACTGCCTAATGATTGATGGCAGCAGTGGACCACAAAACACAGGCTACTTAATAAATGAAAAATTTTTCCATGCTGGCGACGGTAAAGAACTGGCTGGTTTAAGCGTTGATATCTTGGCCGCACCTATCACCGGTCCCGATATATCGTTCAAAGACGCCAACGATTTTGCCGTACAAGTATCCGCCAAAACAGTGGTCCCAATCCATTACGATTATATTGGTACAAACCCAGAGGTCTTTGCTACTTTCGCGGGTTTCTTTAAACAACCTTACAAAATTGTAGTAATTGGTCCTGGAGAATCGGCAAGTCTTTAATCAGGCAGGAGTATAATCAGGGTACAAATTAAGGGAGGTTATTTATGTTGGGTGACAAAACGGTCGTTGCAACAATATCGGTCAAAGATCTAGAAGCTGGAAAGAAATTTTATGGAGAAACCTTGGGACTCACGACAGGGGCCGGAGACGACCCGGGCGGAGTGCTATATAAAAGCGGGAACTCTAATCTTTTCGTTTATCAATCAGAGTTTGCCGGCACAAATAAAGCTACTGCCGCCAGTTGGGGCGTTGGCGCTGATATTGAAACCGTTGTAGAGGGACTAAAGGCCAAAGGCGTAACTTTTGAACAATACGACATGCCAAACGTCGTAAAACAGGGCGATATCCACGTTATGGGCGATCTTAAAGCCGCTTGGTTTAAAGATCCTGACGGCAATATCCTAAATCTTACAAACAAGATGTAGCCTCCGTTAAATAATTCTTGCATTAGGCCAAACATAAGCGCATTATATTGGCATATTTAAGGGAGGTTCTCTGGCGATGGATATTCAGATTAACTGGTGGGCAGTATTTGTGGCCACCGTAGCCAATTTAGTTGTGGGTAGTCTTTGGTATTCCAAGATGATGTTTGCCGATGAATGGAGAAAACACATTAAGATGGACGCCAAAAAGTTTAAAGCGGGTGCTAACCAGGGTATGGTAATTGCCATCATCACGGCTTTTATAGGTGCCTATGTGCTGGCCTACTTAGCGTTTGCCGTACACCGCGTTTTGGACGGTACTTTTATAACCGATAGCCTGAAAACGGCCTTCTTACTGTGGTTTGGCGTTTCGGCGACCACAATTTTTGTACAAGCCGGCTTTGAACAACGCCACGTAAAGCTAACTAGTATTAATCTGGGCCATTCCTTGGCGTCTTTGATGGCCATGGCCTTAGCCATTGGCTGGGTCGGCCTCTAAACCGTATCCGATCTTTGTTACAATAAGGCGTAATGCCAGAAGATATAAAGCCAGAGTTTCCTAAAAAGTTTATGTGGGGCGCCAGTGTCTCTGGGCACCAAGTAGAAGGCGGCAACCACGACCAATGGACAGTTTGGGAACTGGCCCATGCCGCTCAGCTAGCGTCCACTGCACATAGGCGTTTATCGCACCTGCCAAGCTGGCCGAATATCCAGGCTAAGGCCAGTAAACCCGAAAATTACATCAGCGGCAGGGGAGTTGATCACTATAACCGCTACCATGAGGATTTTGACCTAGCCGGGAAGCTTAATCTTAACAGCCTACGCTTTGCCATAGAATGGGCTCGAATTGAGCCTAGAGCTGGTGTTTGGGACGAAGAAG
The DNA here is from genome assembly GCA_043725845.1 of Candidatus Saccharimonadota bacterium. Lineage (GTDB taxonomy): Bacteria > Patescibacteriota > Saccharimonadia > Saccharimonadales > UBA10212 > JAYSLE01. Next base: position 3,837 of record JAYSLE010000041.1, on the reverse strand, counting down.
CTGTAGAACACTACCGCCAATATATTTTGGAGCTAAAAAAGCGCGGCATCGAGCCAATTATGAACATTTGGCACTGGACCATGCCGGTCTGGTTTACAGATATGGGCGGCTTTAAAAATGGCCAGAACCTAAAGTATTTTTACCGCTTTATTCAAAAAGTTGCCGACGAGTACGCCAGTGAGCTTAAATGGATAATTACCCTAAACGAGCCCAACGTTTATGCAACCTTTGGCTACTTGGCCAGCGAACCCACCAGCGGTAGCTGGCCGCCAGGAGAAAAAAGCCCGCTAAGTTTTGCCAAAGTGTATATAAATCTAATGCGCATTCACCGCCGGTCTTATAAGATTCTTAAGAAGGCTAATCCCAGTGCCAAAATTGGTCTGGCCACCCAACTGGCCAACATTCAGGCCAAGCGCCCCCATAACGAACTAGACGAAATGACCACCCGCTTTATGCGCTACTTCTGGAACTGGTTGTTTTTGCGCCGCGTCCGCCTGCAGATGGATTTTGTAGGTTTTAATTACTATTTTACTGATTACTATACCGAGCTAGGTAAGCGCGAGGACCCCAAGTTGCCACTTAGCGACATGGGCTGGTATATGGAGCCCGAGGGCCTGTATCCGCTGTTGCTAAGCGTTTCTAGGCGCTTTAAAGGTAAACCAATCATCGTAACCGAAAACGGTGTAGCCGACGCTCACGACGAATACCGCCGCTGGTGGCTAGAAGAATCGATCATCGCTATGGAGCGAGCCATAAGCGAAGGCGTAGATGTGCGCGGTTATTTCCACTGGAGCTTACTAGATAATTTTGAGTGGGCTAACGGTTGGTGGCCCAAATTTGGTCTAGTAGCCGTCGACCGCGAACACGGAATGAAGCGCACCGTGCGGGAAAGTGCCAAATGGTTTGCCGACCGCATCAAAGAACTATCCAAATAGACGATTGACGGTAGACGCTAGGAATTCGAATATCAGGCATCTAACATCCAACTTCTAAACTAAGCTTGACCTTCATCCTAATCTATGCTAACATATGGGCATGAGTCTAAAACAAACACCAGAATCACCATCTCTAATAACTAACAAAGAAGTTGCAGCTTTTGCTCACAACGCGGGGCAGCTGGAACATAATCAAACTATGGTAGACCTTCAGGATCGCCGAGACCAAAGAAAGGTCAAAGATCGCAAAGCTAACCGCCGAGTTCTTGCAAGAGGGAGTGCGCTTGCAGCTGCAGGTGTGCTGGCTGTAGCCGCTGCTGCCCACCGCCAAGAAGGTGGTTCAACGGCACCGAGTCAATCCGGCAATGCGCAGGTTGTTGAAGTCGTTAACGGCCGCCTAGCTAGTATCGGCGTTAGCTCAAAGGACGCTACTCCTGCCATGCGCCATGTGGCCGAAACATTGGCCAATGAGGGCCATGTGCCGAGCTCTCCCTAGCGTAAAAAGCACAAAGGTCGACACTACATATCGCGTATAAAGTGTGACATCTGATAATCTGTGGATAAGTACCCGCGCAAGCGGGTACTTTCTTTTATAAAGTACTTGCAGGTGGGTAACAGTGGGTAGTACTATACTGACTAGTGGGTCAAAGTGGGTAGCCCAAAACAGGCTACATTCCACTAAAACAAAAACCACTAGTAGATAAGAAAGAACCACTATGGGAGATTACTTCGAACGTAAGCTAGACGATAAGAGGCGGTTAACTATACCCGCCGAACTTAGAGCCGAGTTTGCATCTGGAGTAGTACTTACCAGGGGGTTTAAAAATTATCTGCACCTTTACCCAAAAGACGTTTGGGAACAAGATGTCGAACCGGCTTTGAAAGGGAATATCCTGGACGAAGAGACGGCCGATAAGAATGTTCAGTTCCGAACGGGCAAGATTGACGGCGCGATGGACGGCAAGCAGGGCCGGATCCAGTTACCGCAGCACTTATTGGATTACGCGGGTATTAGCCGCGACCTTAGTGCCGTGCGGGCCGGACGCTATTGGCGCCTATCGCCCAAGTAAAGGTGTTAGAGTTAGCTCTTTGAAAATTCGGCAGCGAGTTTGACCTAAAAAACTCACACAAACAATCACAGCTTAAAAAAGTGCTAAATAGATAAAACCAAAGATCGAGATTAGCTATTTGGCAGTCAGCAGGTGGCATATATGGGTAACCACCGTTATAAAAACCCTCGCACCTTTTTCATTTGTAACACCTCCCAAAACTCCACCTCACAAAAAAGTCTCTCACAAGAACTTTAGAAGCGAAAAAGTAAGAAGCAATTCGCACTTCTTCGCCTCAACCTTCTGCCATCTGGCAGATAAACAAAAACAAAAAACCCAAAAAAACACAAAGCTGGCTGCTGATTAGGTGCTCTTGCAAAAACAAAAATTGTAAATATGCCAAAACAAAAACAAACTACCAGTGTGCACACCCCGGTACTTCTTAAAGAAGTTCTGGAATGCCTGAGTCCGCAAAAAGGAGAGTCCTATTTGGACCTTACTGCTGGATACGGCGGCCACGCGGCCAGTGTTCTTGCCCAAACCAATAGCCCGGAAAAAGCGATTTTAATTGACCGCGACCAGGCAGCCATAGCGGCTCTTAGTAAAAGGTTTAAAGGTAGCGGAGCCCAGATAGTCCACAGTGATTATTTGAGTGCCAGCCACCAACTAAGTAGGGAAGACACTCGGTTTGATACAATTTTGGCCGATCTTGGAGCAAGTTCACTGCACTTTGACACCGCCGAGCGCGGATTCGCGTTTAGCAACCCCGGACCACTAGATATGAGAATGGATCAAAGCCAGGCTTTGACGGCAGGCATCATTCTCAATACCTTTAAAGAGGATAAGATTGCTGGGATTTTGTACGATTACGGCCAGGAACCAAAAAGCCGAGCCATCGCCCGTAGGATAGTCGCCAGTCGGCCACTAACTACCACCGATCAGCTGGCTGACATTTGTACAAAAGTCTACCACAGCTATCGTCGTATCCATCCGGCAACCAGGACCTTTCAGGCCCTACGTATCGCCGTAAACGACGAACTTGCTCAGCTAGCTACTAGCTTACCAATATGGACTGAGTTGTTGGCTCCAGGGGGCAGGTTAGTGGTAATTAGCTTTCATAGCCTAGAAGACGCCATCGTAAAGAGTTTTTTTGCCGACGTTGCTGCCAAGACTTACGACGCCGAACTTAGACAACTTACCAAAAAGCCATTGTCTGCCCAAATTGATGAAATCGATTCTAATCCACGCGCCCGCAGCGCCCGGCTGCGAGCCGTCGCAAAAATAAAAATTTACCCCAGTGAATAGCTTGGGTAGGTAAAGAAAGGGAAAACTAATACTCCATGAGAGTAGAAGTACAAAATAAATCCCGAGTACATAGAATTCAGGTTAAAGTTCTTCACTAGAACCGCCTGATACGGGATACCCGGTAACGTCCATGTACTAAAAGGGCGTTACCACCTTGATAATCAATCAGGGAAAACCAAAAAAAAACAAAAAATATGACATATTCTTCATCTGTAGCCCAAAACCGACGTTCGTTTGTGCGCCGTAACCAAAATAGCGTAGGCTTTAGCGTTCAAGCCAAAACCTTGGGGCCAATTAGTAATACAATCGTTCTAATCCTGTTAGCCTGCCTAATAGGGCTGTTATATTTGACCCAAGTTACTAAGACCAACAGCTATGGCTATACAATTAACAGCTTGCAGCAACAGCAATCCCAACTGCAATCCCAGCGAGCCGACTTAGAAGTTGCCGCCGCTCGGTTGCAATCTTTGGACCGTGTAGCTAGCAGTGACACGGCTAAAAGCCTGGTATCAGTTGCGCCGTCAGGATCTGTTCAGTAAAGCAAAAAA
>JAYSLE010000040.1:0-6609 GCA_043725845.1 Candidatus Saccharimonadota bacterium | reverse complement strand
CTGCCGGCCGAAAAGCCTACGTTATCCTCGGGATAAACTTTAACACCAGCTTGCTGGGCAACTACGCGAGGGCTTTTTTGAGCTGTTAGGGTAACAGTTTTAGTACCGCTATCTACAACCGTAACTGGTCGGGCTCGGTAAATATTAACCCTGAAGTTATCCTCTACAATTGGCGTATCTAGCGTTGGCTCCACAACGTCCTGGGGAGTTAAATTAAGAGTCGGTAATTTACCAATAAGATCCCCCACTGTGCCGGCTCGACTATCTAGAGTTTGTTGCTTGCCTTTATCAAACAAGAATATTATGTGCGAATCGCGGGGGTGATTAGTCTTACCTCCGTTGAGTAGTAGAACAGCGCCAACAATAACCAAGCCAAATACCAATCCAGCCATTGGAATTAGATAGGGGCGGCGGCGAACGTGCTGGCGTCCACGTTGATGTGCGCGGTAATAACTTTGGCCTAGGTTCTTGGCTTTTTGCTTCATAAATGAGTGTTTAGTCTATTTTAACAAGTGGCGCAAAAGCGATATTAAGCTTTTTAGTGCCCTTTCCTTTAAAGTAAATGGTCGCGGTTTCGCCTTCGAGCTCTACCACTGTACCTGCACCAAATAGTTCATGTCGAACGCCGTCGCCCTCGTTAAGCTCTGGTATGTAGCGCGGTTCTGCAGCTTGTGACGTGGTGTAATCCGAACCTATAGAGCTGGTGCTGGCAGCCAGGCCATCGATGTCCGACAAAAAGCGACTGGGTGGATTGGCCAGACGGCCGCCGTATAGTGTTCGTTCCGATACATAACTAAGAATAAGTTCCTCTTTGGCTCTGGTCATACCAACATACATTAGACGCCGTTCTTCTTCCATTTCGGACGGATCATACAGCGCCCGGCTATGCGGCAAAACCGTTTCTTCTAGCCCAGTTATAAAAACTGCCGGGAATTCTAAACCTTTGGCGGCATGCAAAGTCATTAGCGTTACAACATTTGCGTCCGAATCGGCCCTATCAAGTTCGCTCACTAGCGATACTTCTTCTAGTAACCCCGCTAAACCCATATCGTTGTATTCGCCAGCGACACTTAACAGTTCTCGTACGTTTTCTTTCCGTGCTTCGCCTTGGGGCGTTCCATCATCTAGATAATGTAGGTAATCCAATCGGCGAATTAGGCTATCGATAAGTGCTGCTGGAGTTAGTTCGTCCATTTGAGCTCGGAAACTGGTGATTAAATCGCCCAATGATGTTAGTGCGTGTTGAGCGTTGGGTGTTAAACCGCTGCAGCCACCGGCTGTTTGTAAGGATTCAAGCAAATCGGCGCTACTTCCCCGCCACTGCTCAAAAATTTGCAACGATTTAGCGCCCAAACCACGTGTTGGTACGTTTACGATGCGTTCAAAACTGGCCGAATCGTCTGGCTGATAAATTAAACGCAGGTAGGCCATAATATCCTTAATTTCTTTACGGTCATAAAACCGAACGCCGCCAAAAATACGGTATGGGATAGAATAGTGAACAAAAACTTCCTCTAGCGCCCGGCTTTGGGCATTGGTGCGGTATAAAAGCGCAAAATCTTTATAGTTACGTGCACCTATGTCTACTGCGGTGCGTATCCGGCGTACAACAGCTTCGCCCTCGGCCCGCTCGTTAGCGGCTTGAATGATTTGCACTGGACTACCGTCACCGGCCGCAGTCCATAATTTTTTATTACTGCGGTGCTGATTGTGGCTTATTACCTTGTGCGCGGCATCTAAGATGCTTTTTGTACTGCGATAATTTTGCTCCAGTTTAATTACCGTACACTTGGGGTAGTCTTTTTCAAAGTTTAGAATGTTTCTAAAATCGGCACCCCGCCAGCTGTAAATACTCTGCCAATCGTCGCCTACCACAGCGATATTATCGTTTGATCCGGTCAATAGCCGTACCAGCTGGTACTGAGCAGCGTTGGTGTCTTGATATTCATCAACCATCACGTATTTAAACTGTTGCCGCCATTTGGTCTTAATTTCTTCCTGAGTACTTAAAAGATTTACGGTGCGACCAATCAAATCATCAAAATCAAGCGCCTTAGCAGCCCGCAGCATCGTCTCATAAATAGGGAAAACCTTAGCCGCGGCCCGGGTAGCTGGGCTAGAACCGGCGGTCTGGGCAAATTCGGACGGGCCGATGAGTTCGTTCTTGGCACTGCTAATCAAAGATGTTAATAATCGTGGCGGGAAACTTTTTTCGTCCACACCGGCTTGTCTGCTGGCCTGCTTAACGGCGGCCATGCGATCGGACTCGTCCCAAATTACAAAACTGCGGGGAATTCCTATATGCTCCCCATCTTGGCGCAGAATACGCACGCAAATACTATGAAAAGTGCCCATAAACGGCATGAAAAATCGGTTATCGGCCCGTTGACCAATAATACGGGCCACTCGCTCACGCATTTCTCCGGCGGCTTTGTTGGTAAAGGTTACAGCCAAAATATTTAACGGTGTGGCTTTATTGCTAGATAGTAACCCGGCAATTCTATGGGTTAGGGTTTTAGTCTTGCCGCTTCCGGCACCAGCCAGAATAAGCAACGGCCCCTCGGTCGTTGTAACGGCGCGTTGCTGCTCCGCATTTAAATCGGTTAGTAAATCGGCTCCGAGCATGTCATTAAATTGTAACAGATCGAATAGAGGTGATTGGGATTGAAACTAGCTACTTATGACTTAGTGGATTTTACTTAGCAGTGTTTTTATATTGGTAGAATTTGTCGAGACCGCATCTTTTACTCTAACTACCGGGTAGACAGGGCTATCTAGATTGGCGGTATAAATATCCCCTAGCAGCTTACCGGCTGAGTCTTTAACTTTGGGTTGAGTAACAATAGCCGTGGTTAACTTAGAAGCATCGGTCATAGGCCCTTGATCGCAGACCATGGTGGTAGCAGTATCAACACCGGCAGTGGTGGTAAAGCGCAGAAGACTTTTATAAATTTTACTGTCACTAGATCCTATGCACCACTGCCCAAAATCATAATAAAAACTGGCGCGAGCAGCTGGTAGGTATTTTCCCGATGTAGCAACGATCTGAACATCTTTATTGGTGGCAAAAGTAATAGTAACAGCGTAGGTGCCGTCGGCTTTATTGGTACCGCCGCGTTTACTGTAGCCGGGCTCGGGAACAGCAGTTGGCAATCCCCAGGTAGTTGGATAATCAAAAGTAAAAGGTATTGATGAATCTTTATACTGATTAAAGCCTGTCGGGATTGTTGTCTGTGTAGCCGGGGGTGGAGTAGAGGTACTAACTGGTGGTGACGAATTGGTGTTATTGTTATTAACTTTGTTCTGTTTAAAAATGTGAAATGGCAAATCAATACTTGTTTTGATCAAACCTGAATCAATAATTAAATAAACGCCGATAAGTACCGAGAGCACCGCCAGAACAATCCACCAAAGGCTTTTTTTTGCACCATCATTAGTATGTCCGTCTATTGGTAGCGGCGGAGTAGAAACAGATTGCAAGGCCGAATCGGTTACCGGGCCTTGCTGGGTAGGTTCACTAAAAGCGGTATTTATTGCTGCCGGCTGGGGTACGCTTGGGTTGGTTGCTAATTGTTCAGGACTAAGACCAGGGGCTGGATCATGAACCATTGGCCTAGCGGTACCACGAAGCATTGGGTCAGACATTGTTGGCCGATGCCCAACAATTATCGGCCTAGAACTAGCGCTTGGCCCTACCTGCTGTGGTCTGGATACATCAAATTGTTTTTGCTCGCCCTCTGGCATATTTACCCCTCCCCATTGCTACGTTGCCAACGATGTGCTGCCCCCACAATAGCGGCAAAACTATGATAATTCAAGCTAGCGCCACCGACCAAAAACCCATCTAGGCCAGATACACCCAAAAAGCCTGGGACTAGTTCTGGCTCGGTACTGCCACCGTATAAAATTCTTAAATTTTTGGCGGCTTTCGGACCAAATACATCTCTTACGTAGCTTCTAATGTAGTTAACTACCTCGGCCAACTCTGTTGGTTTAGGAACTTCGTGGTGGGCATAGTTTGTGCCATCACTCAGCGCCCAAACCGGCTCATAAGCAATCACCATACTGGCAACTTCTGGCCCGGTTAGATTATGTAGAGCCGTCATTAGCTGGTCATGCAGTACCTGCTTGGTCTCGCCGTCACTGCGCTCGTGCTTGGTCTCTCCAACGCATAGTATTGGCATAATTTCGTTCCGAACCGCGGCTGCCACTTTATCGCGGATCATATCCAGGTCTTCATTAAAGGTATGGCGGCGCTCAGAGTGGCCAACAATAACATAGTGCACAAGCTCTCGCAGCATCGAAAAACTTACCTCGCCGGTAAACGCCCCTTCATCAACAAAATAAGCGTTTTGGGCAGCCAGCCTAAATTTACGACGATCTATCTGTAGGCTAAGCGGCTGCAGGGTGAGCATACTTGGCGCTAGAACAACTTCTATGTCGCGGTAGATTTTGATGCGTTCCTGGAGACGGTGTACCAGCAAACTAGCCTGGCTGGCATTAAAATGCATTTTCCAATTGGCAACGATTAAAATTTTACGCATTTCCACCCATTTTTCTTATGCTTATTGTACACGAAATCCTCCCGAGGTCCGACCTCAGGTTGATAGTAAAGCCCCCACGCCGGGCAATTTTTTGCCGGCCATCAGCTCCAAACTAGCACTACCCCCGGTAGAAACGTGGCTAAAATCTTCAACCATGTCTTGGCTTTCAACATAGCTAACCGTATCGCCGCCGCCTACTAGTGTAAATGGCTTGTTTTTATGCAAATTACTCCGACCAATCATTGCCTCTACTACCACATGTGTCCCGTGAGCAAACGGATCATGTGCGCCGTTTATTCCCTTGGTTTCAGTTACCCCGCAGGTACCGGCCCAGACCACCGTGCGGGCCATTTTTACTGCTCCGGCAACCAAACCGGCGCTAATCGGGCCAATATCTAATACCATCTCTCCTGCCCGAACGTTGTAGCTTGAATGCTCTGGAATCTTTGGGTAAGCCTGTACATCGGCCAAGGTCTGGCTAGATATATCTACAATTCTGGTCGGGTGCCGGCCATCGACACTAGTTGATACAACCGCGTCTACTGGTATCAAAAAATTAAACGGCCGCTCCTGCTCTATCTTGCGGGCTTTAGCTAATACCTCACGTGCGGTACCGAGTGCATCGGGTTCGATCAAACTATCGCCCACCCTATGCCCTTCGGCTATCAAAAAGTTATTGGCAAGCGCACCTACTACCGCTACACAGTCAGCAATGTCTATAAAACGCTTAAGTACATCGATTTTATCTGATATTTTTGCCCCGCCTACTACAGCAATTAGCGGGCGTTGGGGATCTTGAATAACGCTAGTTATTGCAATCACTTCTTTTTCTAGTAGCAGTCCGGCTACTGCTGGCAAAAATTTGGTTATCGCCTCGGTACTGGCATGGGCTCGGTGCACCACACCAAAACCATCTTGCACAAACACCTCTGCTCCGCTGGCGCTTACTATCGCTTTGGCAAAACCTTTATCATTCTTTTCTTCCTCGGGGTGGAACCGCACGTTTTCGAGTAATAAAATTCCGCCGGGCTTTAGATCTCCGGCCGCCTTTTGAGCAGATTCGCCAATACAATCATCGGCAAAATATACCTCTTTTTTTAGCAGTTCGGCTAGCCTTTTGGCCACTGGCTTTAAGCTCAAATCCTGATTTGGCTTGCCATCTGGGCGGCCAAGGTGAGAGATTATGACCAAACTAGCGCCTTCTTGACTTAGGATATATTCAACAGTTGGCAGTGATTGTTTTATCCGATAATCATCACCAATTTTGCCGTCCTTTACCGGCACATTGTAATCGGCCCGCAGCAAAACTCGCTTGCCCTTTAAATCGATATCTCTGATTGTCTTTTTATTAAACAGATTGCCCACCTTATTTTGACATTGGACGTTAGAAGTTAGATGTTGGGGTCGTTTCTAGCTTCTATAGTCAAGCGTCTAACCTCTAATTAAGTATGTCAAAAACAGAGCGTGAATTCTAGTCATGGTGATCTCAAGGGGAATCGAACCCCTATTGCCGGGATGAAAACCCGGTGTCCTAACCGTTAGACGATGAGACCTTAACAGATGAATTCTAGCATATTTACACCCACAACCACATTCTCTGATGCTGCCTAGATTTTGGGCAACAAAAATCCCCCGATTTTAGCTCTGCTCTCACCCAGGGCTAACGGGGGACTTTGATTCTCCAAATTGTTGTTCTAATCTATCGTACAAGTTGAGAGCGGTCAGTCATTGCTCTTACCTAATACGCTAGCACGATTCCGGCCATTAAGCAAGTGCTTATCCACAGGAACCGTGCTAGACGCAGGTTTTTCCACCTGACCGTTTTTTGGTTTTAGCGACGTCGGCGGGAAACCATGAAGTGACCAGCCGCACCAAAGGCACTAACTCCTGTAAACAAACCAATTACATCGCCAGGACCGGTGTTAGGCAACGGAGTACTGGTAGACAGTACAACCGGAGGTACCGGAGTGGTGATAGTAACGGTAGCTACACAGCGAGAAGTGTTGTTTTGGTCTTTACTGTCGTCAAAGGTTACCGTAGCCGCAATGGTATAAGTACCATCTTT
>JAYSLE010000039.1:0-3009 GCA_043725845.1 Candidatus Saccharimonadota bacterium | reverse complement strand
GGTGTTAGACTTGTTCCTCTCCAACTGAGGTTTGACTTTTTGGGTAAATAACAGATAATCTAAGGTGTTAAGAAAGCTACTAGCTGAGAGCTAGTGGTGTTTAACACTTTTGCATTTGTCATCGAAAATTGATAATTGTAAATTGATCATTGCCCGCCTGTTGCGGGCCGTGGGCCCATAGCTCAGTTGGTAGAGCAGAGGCCTTTTAAGCCTCGTGTCCCGGGTTCGAGTCCCGGTGGGCCCTCCACGGATATACCCTAGTAGGACAATTGCAACTAACTAGGGTTATTTTTTATCAAGCTATGTTATCTTATGAACGTAATGTCTAATCAGTGGTCAAGCCCTAAGCTAGCAGAAGAATATGCCAAAAAGGCTACCAAACCCGAAATTAACTGGTATGAGTATGGAATTAATCTTCCAGATTTCCTTGCATTGATTCCCAAAGACGCACAAGCTGTATTGGACTTAGGGTCTGGGCCGGGCGATGTAACTGAATCACTGCGAAGCAAGTTTCATACTGTGGAAGGTTGTGATAGCTCAGAAGCTATGCTGGCTTTAGCAAGTCAGAATTTCCCTTCAACTACCTTTTTCAAATGGGACGGGCTTCAACCGTTGCCTGATAAAGCTGGATTTTATGATTGCGTAGTATCAAAGTTAACTGTTCATTTTGTAGAAGATTTAGATGCTTTTGCTACAAACCTCCTCCCAATCCTAAAACCCAAAGGCAGTTTTGTATTTTCTGTCCCACACCCGATGAGGTCATTCAGGGAGATTGGCGATGAAAGCTACTGGCAACAAGTAAATTATGAAGAAGAAATAGGCTCATACGGAATTACAGCCACCTTCATACACCGTAGTATCCAGGACTACTTTAGACCATTCGGAGAACGAGGGTATGTACTGACCGGGTTAAGTGAACCTGCCATTAGCCCGGAAGTAGTACACAAACATAATGTTGACCCAGCCTACGCCAGCGTTCCAAGACGTCTAAACTGGCGTTTCCAAAAACCCTAGCTTGGAAATTCTGCTATAAACCGTTTAGGGTTATCCTGTAATTTAGTTACAATAGTTAACACTAAGGACCTCCACGAAAAAAGCTGACCCTTTTGGTTGGCTTTTTTCGTAGTTTCTATTTGTGTTTTTTGCTGGAACCGTGTTTTAGGCTTTTGTGCCAAACCAATATCAGGCTTAAGAATGCACCGGCGCCGATTAGGATTGATTGAGCATTTTGTAGCTTGTCCCACACTTGAGAGTGGGCTAGATCCACCGATGAAGCAGTATTGATAATTGGCCCAAGCGACAACGCCAGCAGTCCACCAACGCACACAGCCGTAAGCAAATGAAGATACAGCTTAAAGCCTTTGCCAGCCGAACGGCGGGTTGTGAGCAGGGTCAAAATTAGCGGGACAAGCAAGAGTATAAGCGCCAAGGTCTTATCTGTTAAAGATAAATTAGTTTCGCTAAGCAAATGTTTCAAGTCGGTCACTACCGACGTGCTGAGCACAAAGCCGGCGCATAGCGCCAAAAAACTAAGCGCAGCATCGCTTTTTAGAAAATAAGTGAGTAGCACTGGCGCAGCAATCAGAACTAAAAGAACAGCATCTGTCATATAGGAAATATTAGCATAAGCCTGCCAACCGGCCGGCAGGCATTAAAATTTTACAGGGGTACCAAGGTCTATCCCATATTTCTTGGCAAGGTTGGCTTTTACCTCTAGCGTGTACTGGGCGGGATGCCGTTTGTCGTTTATAAAGCTATCGGGGTAAGTAGACGGTGCAATATTGTTATAGATTGCAGCAACTTTGTGGTCGGATGTTATCCAAATAATATCAATCGAGAACTTCATATCTTTCATCCAAAACGAATATTGGCCAGAGCGAGAAAACAAAAATAACATACCCTGATCTGAGCCTATACACGGCCTACCGCCTAGCCCTTTTTGGTGCTCGACGGGTGTGGTAGATACCTCGGCGTTAATTTTATGTGTTCCAAGCATCACGACCTTATCTATCCGATATTCCCCACAAGCCGATTTAAGCACCTTTCTGCCCCCATGATGACCAAAACCAGCCACCAATACACCTAGCACCAATAACACCACAATAGCCAGCGGTCGGGCATATTTTGAGTTAAAAAGGTCTTTGGGCAACCTTAAGCCCCTACCCTGTCTTTTTTATGTCGTTGCTTAGCATTAACCTCGATATATTCGATAATCTTAGTCGCAACGTCCCGTTTCCCAATCGTTTCTGGAGTTTTTATGCTCGCCGATGAATTCACCTCTAGTACTAACGGCCCCTTGTTAGAGCGCATCATATCCACACCGCAAATAGGTAAGCCCATAGCTTTAGCGGCTTTAATTGCCGTTTTTTCTTCCTCATCGGTCAATTTTACCGCCGTTCCAACACCACCTTGATGAGTATTGGATCTAAAATCTTCATCTAAACTGTTCCGTTTAATACTAGCCACCACTCGCCCGCCTACAACTATTGCACGAATGTCTGACCCAGCAGATTCTTCTACAAATTCTTGAACTAGAAAGTTTACGCCTTCTACGTAAAACGCCTGCATTACAGCCTTTGCGGCCTTGCGTGTTTCTCCTAGCACAACTCCGGCACCATGAGTACCACGTGCAACCTTGATGATGACTGGTGCACCTCCAGCAAGCTCTAAGACCTCTTCAAAATCTGCGGTTTCACGAGCAAAAACGGTTTTTGGGATACCTACACCGGCTTTTGCCAGTAACTGATAGGCTCTTAGCTTATCGCGCGAGCGGACAATAGCTATCGAACTAGCAGTGGTGTAAATCCCCTGCATCTCAAACTGGCGCACTACCGCCGAGCCGTACATGGTATATTTTTGAGCAATGCGCGGAATAATTGCGTCAAGATCTGTTAGTTTCTCGCCCTTGTAGTAGACCACCGGATTACCTTTTTCGACAGTAAGATAGCATTTGGCGTAATTTATAACCCTAACTTCATGCCCACGTTTTAAGGCTACTTCTTTTAAGCG
>JAYSLE010000038.1:0-6796 GCA_043725845.1 Candidatus Saccharimonadota bacterium | reverse complement strand
CATCAACCTGTTGCAGGCCCAACAATCAGCCCCCAGCAAGCAGAGTCGGCAGCTGTGCCAATTGTAAAAAGACGGCCCAAACCGGCGCCTAAAACAGTGGCCGATTTACGCAAAAAACTTACATCTAAGGCGCCACCTCGGAGCAAACTTAAGCCCAAACAGCATTTTCAGTCATTATTATTCGGTTTGGGAGTCGGCGCCCTAGTGTTGTTGATCTTCTTGTTTAGTTTTTTTAACGAGCGTTTTATTGCTCCGTTTATTCAGCCCAGTCGAACAGTCACCAGCACACCGATCATCAGCGATAATGCAGCCATTGGCTCAAGCCCCCTGATTATTATCCCTAAAATTAATGTCCAGATTCCAGTGGTTTACGGAGTTGACACCATTACCGAGGCGTCTGTGGATAGCGCCCTAGAAAACGGTGTAGTGCACTATGCCGATACGGCCTTGCCGGGTCAAAACGGCAACCTGGTAATAGTAGGGCACTCCAGTAACAACATATTTAATAAAGGGCATTATAAATTTGCTTTTGTGCTACTAAGCCGGCTGGAAAATGGAGATACGTTTTACCTAGAAAAAGACGGTAAACGCTATACCTACCAGGTTTATCAAAAGGAAATAGTTAAACCAACTGATGTTAGCGTATTGGCACCGGTGGATAAGCCCGCCGTAGCCACGCTTATTACCTGCGATCCACCTGGCACCAGCACCAATCGACTGGTCGTTATCGGCCAACAAATTAGCCCGGACCCACTAGCTAATACTCCTAGCAAAGCGGATAACAGCCTGGCAGCCAAATCGGCCATAATCCCTGGTAACTCGCCTAGTCTTTGGTCTAAATTTATTGATCTATTTTAAGGCTGTTTAGGTAGGTCGGTGCCAGCCCTCATATCGACATTTAACAGATCGGTTACCGTACTATCTGTAGCTTGTGGGCTAAGCGTAAAAAGATGATTATAATTTATGTCAAACAAACCGCCCTTATCCCAAGAGGAGGACAATAGCTGTTGCTGATTAGTGGAATCGTAGTCCATTACAAAAACATGTCCGCTAGCACTGCCAATAAGACGATGGCCGTCCATCCACTGCATCGTCCCGGCCAAAACAGGGATTAGACTATAGCGGTAATATTCCTGACCTTCCATGTCATAGACAGCAAAATTTTGGCCTGCTTCTACCGCCACGAAGCGAGCGTTAGAAGAAAATGAGACTTTGGTGGCACCGTTTTCGCGTAGAGTAATTATCGGACGAGCTTTTCCGATTGCGGGATTGTGGATATCATCAAGCGGATCTTTATAAAGGTTTATGCGCTCATCGGCATTACTGCCGGCCACAAAATATGAATGACCCTGAAACTGGGCGGTATCAAGAAGATATTGGCTGCCAGGCGAAAATGTATAAAGCGGGTAACTTTTGCCCGAATTCCAGATGCGCGCTTGGACTTGTCCAGACCGCGTGCCCAGATCTGTTACATACATAATCAAATTGGAGCCGTAGGACTTAAAAGCCAATACACTCCGCAAAATTGGATCGGCAACAGTCCCATCGCTAGTATTGCCAATTTGCAGCGTCCGAGCCGTTTGGTTATATAGATAGACTTGGTCGATTTTTTTGTTACGCAGAGCAACATCGCTAAAGGTAGTTTTAAAAAGCTTGTTAAGATTAACTGAGTTGGTGGGGTCTTGACGATCCATGGCAATATATTCGCTACTTTCGCCGTAGCTGCGCTTTAGCAACAAATGATTATTGTCTGTAGACCACTCAATGTCTTTAAAAGTGGAAGGCTGGTCGGGGCTGGTTAGTAAATCGGATGACAGGGCCAGTTGCTGGCTTGCTGTTTTTAATTTACTTATGTCGAATTCATCAAAACTAACACCTCCGATATCCGACTTTTCGGCCTGAACTAATAACCAGTGGCGATCGGGGCTCTCGCTAAGCAGCCCGGGTTTAGTGTTATAAGCCTTAAGCGGCGGCGCAACAACCGATTTTAAGGGAAACAAAAAGGGATAAACATATCTGGCAATGCTGTGTTCATTCAATATAAACTTACGCTGCCAATCACGGTAGCCACTTTTAGTAATTTTCAGCGTATAGTTACCTGCCGGTAAGACTAACCTAGCTGATGTGGTTGTGTTCTGAGATGTGCCGTTAAGATAAATATCTGATCCTCCAGGTTTGGAGTCTACAAATAATAAACCATTTTGGATTACATCGCCGGTTTTAGTATTTAAGCTGTAGCCATATGCACCGTAAACCAGAACTACTGTACCCAGACCAATAGCAATCCCGAGTAAGGCGTAACCAACCATCAGCTTAATTCGATGGGCTTTCTTTTTGCGGGGGTCTAAAAAATCCATTTTTGTTTTGTTATGCGAATGAGCATTGTTCGTTGCTGATTATCGCATAAAGGGTTAACCATCTCAAGATGTAGAGCTGCGCAGACTTGCAGCCACAAAACGCCGGGTGTAGTATAGACGCTGTATATATGAATCGGGGCAACTTAGCTTAGATGGGTAAAAACAGCAGCGCTACAAGTGTTGGCGGGCAGGTTTATGACGTATTTGGCGGCAAGCGATCACCCGGCAAAGTGATCGACGGTTTTATTAGAAAGACTACGTCCAAAGGTGCACTAATGGATTACGCCAATAAGGCCAAATCCACTGTCTCCCCATTAATTACAACACCTGCTAGTGCTGCCGGCACCGGAATACGTCGTAGTGCCCAAAGCGTACACCGCGGAGCCCAACGCTCCAAAACCTTAATGCGTGGTGGGTTATCTAAGCCGGTTGCGGCAAAGAATCAACCCGGTGCAACTAGCACCGGCATAAAAAACTACGATGGCATAATCAACCCACTTCGAGTAACGCGCTCCAAATCCGTCTCCAAAAGCCCAAAGATAAAACACTATGGTATGACAGGGCGAACCGTGGACCAAAACCAACCCAACAAAACAGTCACTTCGATGGTGAGGGAAGTCGTACCTAGTAAACGCGCTACAACAGCTAACTTAGCGACAACCACCCACCCACTTCCTAGTATGATTACCAGTGTTTCACACCACCAGATAGAGCGTCTGCTTGACCAGGCGCTTTTTAGAGCCGATGCCCACCGTAAGGCTCTTCGCGGGCAGCTACCAGGCCAGAACAGGCTGCAGCGCCTTTTAGCCAAACCAAAGCTATTAACGGTTGGCACCGGATTATTGGCCGTAGCACTCTTAGCTGGCTTTTTTGCGTGGCAAAACGTTCCACAGGTCTCTATGCGACTGGCCGCTTCTAGCGCTCACGTGCAGGCTTCAATTCCTGGATACACTCCCGCTGGATTTAGCTTTAACGGACCGATTAGCCATACTGGCGACGCCGTAAAAATGAACTTTACAGCTAATGCAGATACAGCCCGCAGCTTTGCCATTACCCAGCAATCATCGTCCGAAGACAGTGCTTCGCTGGCCGCCAATAATCTACCGGCTAGCTCAGAGGTCCAGACTTCTCAGATTAATGGAACAACTGTGTACATCTACGGAAACAAAAATGATGCCACCTGGGTTAACCACGGTGTCCGCTACACAATCGAAGACAAAGCCAGCTTAAACTCTGATCAAATTCTAAAAATTGCCAACAGTCTCTAAAGAGACAGTCGCTAGTCTTTTGTCGTTGGTCGTTAGTATACTATTGGTATGATAAGAACCCGCTTTGCCCCAAGCCCAACCGGCTTTATGCACGTTGGTGGCGTCCGCACCGCGCTGTTTGCTTGGTTGGTAGCCCGTCAAGGCGACGGAAAGTTTGTGCTGCGAATAGAGGATACTGACCAAAAACGAGAAGCAGCCGGGGCTGAAGCCCATATTATTAAAAGTTTAAAAGCTTTGGGGTTGGAATATGACGAAGGCCCCGATATTGGCGGACCATTTGCCCCGTATCGTCAAAGTGAGCGGTTGGATAGCTATAAAATATGGGCCGAAAAGTTGATTGGTAGCGGCCGGGCCTACGCCGACCCATATAGCTCGGAGGAGATCCAGACTTTCCGTGAAGAGGCTCAAAAAAATAAACAACCATTTTTATACCGCAGCCACCGCCCAGACAGCCCACCAGATTGGGACGGCAGCACTCCCCTGAGATTCAAATCGGAGCCAAAACCAATGGACTGGACCGATGCAGTAATGGGCCGACTCAGCACCGGCCCAGAGGTAGTTGATGATTTCGTTCTTATTAAATCCGATGGCTTTCCGACCTACAACTTCGCCCATATTATAGACGACGACGAGATGGAAATAACTCATATTATCCGCGGCCAAGAGTTTTTAGCCAGTGTCCCAAATTATTTAAATTTGTACGAAGCATTGGGCTTGGAGCCGCCAA
Organism: Candidatus Saccharimonadota bacterium; assembly: GCA_043725845.1. Taxonomy (GTDB): domain Bacteria; phylum Patescibacteriota; class Saccharimonadia; order Saccharimonadales; family UBA10212; genus JAYSLE01. The sequence continues at coordinate 2,444 of JAYSLE010000038.1, read as the reverse complement.
TAATGGCCACCGTGCCACACATACTGGCGCCTGAGGGCAACAAAAAACTTAGCAAACGTGACGGCGCTAAGGACGTACTGGAATATATTGACGAGGGTTATTTGCCGGAAGTATTAGTGAATTTTATTGCATCACTTGGCTGGAATGATGGCACCGAACAAGAAATCTTTAGCGCCGACGAATTGAAATCCAAGTTTAGCCTAGAGCGGGTTCAAAAAAGTGGCGCCCGTTTTGATGAAAAACGCTTGCTTTGGATGAACGGCCACTACATCCGCGAGCTCTCTCTGGAAGAGCTCTACTCCAAGGCCGAGGGCTTCTGGGGAGAAAATAACGATGCGCCAGAGGAGCGAAAGAAACAAATACTTGGACTGGTACAGGAAAGACTAAAATTCCTGAGTGAACTACCGGCTTTAACCAGTTTCTTTTTTGAGGATTTACCAGCTGATTTACAACTTATTGATGGCGATAAACAACTATCCAAGTTTAGCCACGCTGAGCTGGCGGGAATGCTAGGCAAGGGGAGGGCATCATTAGAACAAAGTGATTTTTCGGTCGAAGACATAACTCATAGATTAAATACTCTGCTCAAAGAAACCGGGCAAAAGCCCGGGGTGTTATTTAGCCTGATTCGAATCGCAACAACGTGGGCACCGGCCAGTCCCAGCCTAGCCGAAACTCTTAGCTTATTTGGTAAGCAAAAGACCCTGGAGAGACTCGACAAATCAATCTCCGCGCTGGAAAAGTAAGCATAAGAATTGTTACAATGGGCGACAGTGCAAGATATTAAACCGCCAAAACGAAAACCTACCAGTGTAGGTAAAACAGCTACCCGCAGCGCCAAGTTAGACAGACCCTCACCCAAACCACCTAAAGAGCTAGAAAATGCCGAGCCGGAGGAGGTTATTAACGAGGCCGATTTAGAGCAGCAGTCAGCCAAGAGCCGGAAAATTCTTATAGCGCCACATAAGCACTTTATTAGATTCCGGAGGTGGTGGTTAAGTCTGAGCCGCAACATGCGATTTGGAATTATAGCCGTAGTCTTGCTGTTATTCGGTGCAGGCGCTGTCTTATGGTTTGCTTTTGTGCAACCCAGCTCGAATCCCTCGCTACAAATTACTAAACACGCTAAGCCGAAACCCAAAGCGCCGACCACCGTTGCATCGCCGCTTACCGGCCTACAAGTCGCACCAGACTTAATTAAGCGTCCGGTAACCGGGATTATGATAGAAAACAGCCTAGATGCTCGGCCGCAATCTGGTATTCAAGATGCCGGAATCGTGTTTGAAGCTATTGCCGAAGGAGGCATAACCCGCTTTTTAACCCTTTACCAAGATAGTTCGCCCCAATACATCGGTCCCGTGCGCAGTTTGCGACCATATTACATAGACTGGGGCACACCGTTCGACGCCGGCATCGCCCACGTTGGCGGGTCACCAGAGGCTCTAAGCCGAATCCGTAGCAGTGGCAAGGACCTAGACCAGTTCTTTAACAGCGATAGCTTTTGGCGATCTGACTCGCGTCCGGCACCTCACAACGTCTATACCAGCTTTGCCAAGTTAGATGCTCTTAACCAGTCCAAGGGCTTTACTAGCAGCAAATACACTAGCTTGCTGCGTAAGGCCGATAAGGCCCTAAAAGTACCCGTCGCCAAATCAATCGATATTAGTATCTCTAGCTTTTATTTTAATTCGCACTACGACTATGACGCGGCATCTAACAGCTACCTTAGAAGCGAAGGCGGCAAAGCCCATACTGTTACCGCGTCCGAATCCGATTTCACTGGGGTGCAGCTAAAACCCAAGTTGGTGATTGCCATGGTAATGAGCTACGGCATAGATGCCGATGGCCAACACAGCGATTACACCACCAGCGGCAGCGGCACGGCCTATATATTCCAAGACGGCGGCATAGCCCAAGGGACCTGGAACAAGGCTGACATTAGCAGCCAGCTGAGCTTTACTGACACGAATGGGGTACCAATAAAATTAGACGCCGGACAAACTTGGATAGCCGCGGTGGACGGCGACAACAAAGTAACCTACACGCCTTGAAGTTTGGTTTTTCACCCCTGTTTTGTTACAATTACCCCTGTTCTAAAAGAGGCCTCATCGTCTAACGGTTAGGACGCCAGGTTCTCATCCTGGCAATAGGGTGAGAACTGCCAAGTGGCAGTTTGCAAGGCCGGAGGTGCGACGGCACCGAGGCGGGCCCGACCAATTTTTCAGCAGAAAAATATGGGTGGGTCGATTAAAGAGTCAACTATAATTGATAGGTATATGGCCCCTTCGTCTAGCGGTTAGGATATCTGGTTCTCATCCAGAAGATCGCGGGTTCGAATCCCGCAGGGGTCACCATTCATCAACATTAGCGGGAATACATTTTTATGATAGTTAATATCGAAAACCTAGCGGACGTTCGCAGTCAGCACAAGAAAGAAAAGATTG
>JAYSLE010000037.1:0-18093 GCA_043725845.1 Candidatus Saccharimonadota bacterium | reverse complement strand
GACCTTCTACTGCCGGTTATGCCTGGGACGAAACCGGTACCATCACAACCATCGCCAGCTCTTCCACCTATGTGGACGACGAGGCATTAATACTAAAATTTGCCGCAACATCAAACCTTATAACTCCCTTTGGCTCATACTCGGTCAAAACTGATTTTATCGCCGTTCCAACTTATTAGAAACAAGAGTCTAGAGGCAGGAGATAAGAGTAGGGTCTTTGATGTGAGTTTGGATTGAAGTGAAATTAAGATATGGTTTCCACCGATTAACTTCGGCGAGATAAGAAGTTAGAAGTTTGGGTTTTATTCTCTTATCTCTTGACTCTTGCCTCTTGACTCTAAATTAAGCTGTGGATAGCTTATTTTGGCGTTGCTTAAGGTATAGCGCTCATGTTATAAATAATCACTGATAGGTAGGTGTAGAGGCCTTTGGGAAACAATAATATATTTTTGTTATAAATGAAGTTATTTAGGGAAAGATTATCTTGGCTACGCGCCAAAGGACTCGCTTATGTGAGTATTATTTTGGTGCTTATTTCTTCGGGTTTGTTCCCGTTAGTGCTTACACGTAGTGCCTCGGCTGCCGGCCAGCTAACGGCTCGGTCACTGCAACTTAGTTCGGGCGTGCCATCAAAAACCGCCGTACAGTATAAGTTTACCTTTACGGTGGCTGCAACTAGCACGGTTCAAAGCTTAAAATTTGAAGCCTGTACTTTAGCGGTCGGGACCTGCGTTACACCAACCGGCCTAAGTTTTTCCAGCGCTGCTTGGGTTTCCCAAAACAGTTGGCAGGGGGCAGTTAACTTTGCCACCGGCGGCGGCAGCAACGACTGTACGTCCAGCGCCAGAGTAATTTGTGCTACCCGTTCTAGTGCAACCAACCAAACCGTAACATCGCGGGACATTACCTTTGGCACCATTACAAACCCTTCCGGCATTAATACAACCTTTTTTGTACGTATTACAACCTATAGCGATGCTGCTTACACTCTAGCCAATATCCAAGATACCGGTACGACGGCCACCGCCACAGTCCAAACCCTAACCGTTAATGCCAACGTTGCCGAAGTCTTAAACTTTTGCGTAGGATCTACAACAATTAACGATGCCACCACTCCACTTGGTACACCCGACTGTACCGGGGTGAGCGGTTCGTCATTAAGTTTAGGTAACCTTGATGCCGGCCACATTAACATTTCGCCGGTTACTGCCACGAATGGAGGGGATAGCAAAAACGGCATTGCCCTATTAAGAACCAACGGCACCGGTACCACAACGGTGAATTATGATGCGGTTCAGTCTGCTCTTGGTTCGGGCAACCTAGGGGCACTGCGTATAAACCTAGCATCTAGCACCTGTTCTAGCTCTAACACCGACCCTTGTATAAACTCTATTGGCTCAACACACGCCCAAATTGTAACGGGCAGCGGCGAAAAATTTGGATTTACTATACCGGGGGTTAACTGTGCCAACGGCAGCGGCGTCAGCATAACCTACGCCTGTAGTTTCTTGGGCGGCACCAATCACCTGAGCAGAAACGCTAACTATAACGGCGATAACACTCTAAGTGCCACACAGTTTAGTGCCGATATTGATCAAATAACCGGCACCTCTCAAAACAGTTATGCCTGGGACGAATCCGGCACCGTACAAGCGATTGCCAGCGCCAGCAGCGTTGTAGACGATGAAGCACTGATATTAAAGTTTGCAGCCACCTCTAGTAACGTTACGCCATTTGGAGCTTATTCGGTACAAGCCGATTTTATCGCTGTTCCCAGCTACTAAATTAACTGACTACTGATAACTGATGGGTCGATTGGAGTCTTGGTTGATGATCAAGCTACTAGTTATTGGTTATCGGCCATAAGCCATTAGCTAACTTCGGCGTTGCCGAGGGCATAGCGCTCATGGTATAAATAGTCTCTGTTAGATAGGTTAGAAAAACAGGGAGGAAAAAGGAAGAGCTACTCTTGATTGGCATTAAATGGTTTAAAGAGGGGCTATCTTGGCTAGGCTCTTGTGGCTTGGCCTATGTTGCGTTGGTTTTAATTATTTTTAGTGCCACCACCCTGCCTTTTATTCTTGGACGACAGGTTTTGGCCGCCGGCCAGCTATCTACCCGCTCATTATCTATAAGTTCTGCGGTGCCGTCTAAGACCGGCGTATCTTATACCTACACTTTTACAGTAGTAGCTACTAGCACCCTGCAGAGTATGAAATTTCAAGCTTGTTCAACACCCGTAGGGACCTGTACCGCGCCGCCTGGCTTAACCTTTGCCAGCGCTACTTTTGGTAGTCAATCTGGCTTTCAGGGAGCCGTTAACTTTGCTGTAGACAATACCGGTGCCGGTAACTGTACACCAGCCGCCAACGTTCTTTGTTCTAACCGTACCAGCGCTACCAACCAAACTGCCACATCACGTAATATAACCTTTGGTACTATCACCAACCCGTCTACCGCCAACACTGCTTTCTTTGTTCGCATCAGTACCTATAGTGATAATGCCTATACCCTGGCCAATATCCAAGATCAAGGGGTAACCGCTAGTGCCGTGGTCCAAACCTTAACTACTGCGGCCGAGGTAGCTGAAGTTTTGAACTTTTGTGTCGGGACTACCACCCTAGACGTAGCCAATACTACAGGTTCATTGCCAGCCACCTGTACAGGCGTTACTGGTACCTCATTAGACCTTGGCGTGTTGTCGACTGGTGCTGTAAGTGTATCGCCGGTTAGTGTCGGCAATAACGGCGACGGCAACAATGGACTGGTAATGCTGCGTACTAACGCTAGCAACGGGGCTACGGTGGCTTACGATGCAATCCCGGACGGTACAGGTAGCTTCCACCAAGGCGCACTGCGCATTCAAGGCCAAACCTGTACCAACGACGCCGTACCCAGCACTAGTAATACCGATAAGTGTATAAACTCTAAAGGCACGACCCAAGGCACCTTAACTAACGGTATCGAGCAGTTTGGCATGACTGTTGCCGCAGTAACCTGCGATAGCACCACCAGCTACAGCTGTACGTTTGCCGGCGGTACTTATAACCTAATCAGAACAACTAACTATGACGGGACAGGTGCCAACACCTACCCAACAGATACCGATCAGGTATCTGGTACTACCCAAGCTGGTTACGCCTGGGACGAGACCGGTACTATCCAAAATATAGCGGCCTCTGTTTCACCGCTGGGATACGTGGACGATGAAGGATTGATAATTAAATTTGCGGCAACTTCGTCACTCATTACCCCATTTGGTTCATATTCGGTCAAAACCGATTTTATTGCTGTTCCAACGTATTAGTGAGTAGTGAATAGGGGGTAGGGAATAGTGGGTAGGAAAAAACTTTCCTCTTTAGGTAAATATCGGACCAAAGCCACCGCTCTGCTGGTCATTTTTGTATATGTTTTCGGGTTAGTTCGTGCTCCTGGGGTTGCCAACGCGGCGGTGTTGACTAACCGGGCAATTCAAATTAGTTCTGCCCAGCCATCAATTGTCACCAGCTACGATTTTCACTTTGATATAGCATCGACATCGTCGCTAGGATCGATAGTTTTGCTATTTTGCGATAATAGTCCCGTGCAGGGACGACCGTGCGGTGTGCCGCCGGGTATGAACGTGGCTGCTGCTAATTTGGCGCTGCAAAGTGGGAATACTGGCTTTAGTATCGATGCTGGCAACACCACTGCTAATAAACTGGTTCTTACCAGACCAACTTTAGCTGGATTAGCAACAACGTCCGATTACAAATTTACAAATGTTACCAACCCTGGCGCGCCGTCGCACACCGAATTTGTAAGAATAAGTACCTATGCCAGTAACGACGGTAGTGGACCTCAGACTGACAACGGCTCGGTAGCTTTTGCCACCGTACTACCGTTTAACGTATCGGCCTTCATTCCGCCTTTTATAACTTTTTGTGTCGGCATTATTGTGGCCACAGATTGTTCAAGTACGACGGGCGACAGTATCGATCTTGGAATTTTGTCTTCCGCTGGTCCGAGTTCTGGCCAGTCGCAGTTTTCTACAGCCACCAATGATCCCTCTGGCTACGCGGTCTTTGTACTTGGCACCACCATGACATCGGGTAATAATATTTTGCCGCCGCTTGGCTCGCCGCTTCCTAGTCTAGCCGGCACTAGTCAGTTTGGAATAAATTTGCGGGGCAATACCAAGCCGCCAACCGGATCTGATCGGTTTGGTCCGGGCACTGGCTTTCCAACAACCAACTATGATTTTCCTAACTTTTTTATGTTTAATAGCGGTGACAGCGTCGCCAGCAGCAGTCTAAACAGCGACTTTACCCGAATGACGGTTAGCTACTTAGTCAATGTTGCCAAGAGCCAGCTACCGGGCATTTACGCTACTACCCTAACCTATGTGGCAACAGCCAGCTTTTAGTTGTTTTAGGCTTTGATATCTTTTGCTATACTCTTAATATCAGATAGAGATAGATTACGTGAGTAATGGAGGATAAATGCAAGTTTTAAAGCGTTTAGTGTCGGCAGTAATAGGCCTAGTGCTGTTAGCCAATTTTGTGCCTGTTGGCGCTCAAACCACCCCTTCGGGTAGTGGTCTTAGTATCTCGCCAACTGTTACCGAGTTTAATCTAAAGCCTGGCCAAGCCGATAAAATAGACATTACACTTAAAAATATCACCGTAAATCCCATTATTGCCAAAGCCGTTATAAACGATTTTGAGGGCGATGGAGTAACTGGTAACCCTAAGCTAATCGCTGACACACAGCAACAGAGCCCTTATAGCATAAGAAAGTTTGTATTGGGGCTAGAAGATGTGCCTTTAGCCGTTGGCCAGCAAAAAAAAGTGACACTTGCCATCCAGATACCTGCAAATCTACCGGCGGGTGCCTACTTTGGGGTAATTCGCTTTAAGGCCGTACCAGTTAGCGCTGCTACAACTTTAGCTCCAGGAGAAGTCTCGCTATCGGCCAGTGTCGGCACAATCGTTCTGGTTACTATCCCTGGTAATATCCGCGAACAAGTGCAGCTAACTAAACTACATATTTTTGGCGGTACCAAAGAAAAGTTGCGCGATGCCGGACTTTTCTTTACTAAGCCGTTTGAGGCTGGCGTAGGGCTTAGAAGCTTAGGTAATGGTTTTATTAAACCTTATGGCACTATAGAGATAAAGAGAACTTTTGGCGGCACAGCTTATAGCTATCAGCTTAATAACACCACCCCAAGAGCCAACATATTGCCAGGTAGTAGCCGAACCTTTATAGACCCGATTAAAGGCATTAACCTGCCCGGCCGGTACACTATGATTGCTAGCGTTAGTTTTGGTAATGGTTCAGACGTTCTGGTACTTAAAAAAGCATTTTGGTATATACCAGCTTGGCTGGCCATAACATCCATAGTTGTCTTAGCGGTCTTGGTTATACTAAGCCTACTAGCTTATCGTCGATATCGCCGCGGTGCCAATAATCGACATAGCCACTACGGCTAAAGGCTAACGTCTAGGACGCGCCGAACTTTGAAGTGGTGTGGGGAAAATGAACACTAAAAAACCAGTGCTAAAGATTGTCGGATTAAGTTTGTTGGCTGGCTTTACTATTTTTGGATCAGTCGGCTCGGTCAGTGCTTTGACCCAAAAATCTGGGTCAGTTGGCATTGAGGGCACCATCCCAACTGCTGCGCCGTCTCAGGCTCCTACCATTAGTGTTCCGAGTAACGGCCAAAACTTTTCAAGCATCCCCATTAATGTGTCCGGGCTTTGCAAGACCGATCTGTTAGTAGAGGTATTTAAAAACAGTGTCTTTGCTGGGTCGGTTAAGTGTATAGGCGGTAGTTATAAAATGCAGATAGATCTGTTTAGCGAGCGAAACGACTTGGTTGCCCGGCAATACGACGATTTAAACCAAGCTAGCCCAGATTCAAACCTAGTTACGGTTACTTTTACTCAGGCTTTCGGCAGCTTTAGTCCCCGGCTCTCGATTACGTCTAGTTATGCCAAACGCGGAGCTAATCCCAACAGCGACACTCTGCTAAATTGGCCAATTACAATAAGCGGCGGTCTAGCACCTTATGCTCTAAGTATTGATTGGGGAGATAAATCGACAGCCGATTTATCTAGTCTTAAGGCTGCCGGCGATTTATCTCCGCAGCACAACTACACTCAGTCCGGGATTTATAACGTAATTATGAAAGCCACTGATTCAAGCGGCGAAACAGCATTTTTACAGGTAGTGGCCATAGCCTATGGGCCGATTCAGCAATCGGCAAATACTGGAGCGACATTGGGTAATAATGGCACCGGGGCTTTGCCACTAGCTTTTTGGATAGCTTTGGCAATGTTGCCAATAATTTTGATATCCTCTTTCTGGTTGGGCAAAAAACATCAACTACAAACCATTCGCCGCCGTCTGCGCTCCGGCAAATCCCCCATCTAATCTGATATACTGGCTAGTCAATGAAAAAGGTTTTTGTTGGGCTCAGCGGAGGAGTGGATTCCTCGGTGACAGCTTTGCTACTCAAGCAGCAAAGCTACGCCGTCACGGGCGTGTATATGAAGAACTGGAGCAAGGATTTACCCGGTATGCCTTGCCCCTGGCAAGATGATTATCAAGATGCTAAGCGCGTAGCTGTGCAGTTGGGAATCGATTTTAAAATGTACGATTTCCAAAAAGAGTACCAACACAAAGTGGTGGATTATATGTTGGATGAGTTTAAGGCTGGTCGAACACCAAACCCCGACATTATGTGCAATCAAGAGGTTAAATTTAAGTTGTTTTTAGAAACTGCACTAGAAGACGGTGCTGATATGATCGCAACCGGCCACTACGCCCAAGTAAAAAACGGCAAATTATTAATGGCCAAAGATGCAAACAAAGACCAGACTTATTTTTTGTACCGTATTACAAATGAAGCTCTTTCCAAGACACTTTTTCCGATTGGTCAGTACACCAAGCCGGAAATTCGATCGATAGCTAAAAAACATAAACTGGTAACCGCCGAAAAAAAAGAAAGTATGGGCATTTGTTTTGTGGGCAAGGTGCCTATTAAAGAGTTCTTGCAGCAGTTTGTTAAAACAAAACTAGGGGCGATTATCAACCAGAGTGGGGAAGAGATTGGCCAGCATGACGGCGCAATCTTCTATACTATTGGTCAGCGCCACGGACTAGAAGTAGGCGGAGGCTTGCCATATTACGTAACCGGCAAAGATATGAAAAAGAACCAAGTGTACGTAACAACCGACCTCCAAGATGAAAAACTATGGAGCAGCCAAATAAAACTTACATCTATGCACTGGATAAACGGCGAGCCAGCCAAAGGTCAGAAATTAGATGTACGAACCCGTCATCGTGCAAAACTGATACCGATAAAATTACTTAACGAGTTAAGTAATTTGGAATGGACAACTGAGTTGGAGGAGGACGTCCGAGCCCTAACTCCCGGCCAATCCGCTGTATTTTATTCAGACGAAGTCTGCCTAGGTGGGGGCATCGTTATCTAAGCTTCTGCCAAAAACAACCCTTAAACTATCAGGGTTTTGGCCGCTTCTTGCCTTTTTTTGTAGCCTGGCAAACCCAACTGCTATTTCAGAATTATTTTGTTCCAAACCTAGTTTTTTCTCCCTTAGGTCTTTAAGTACGTCGGCAGCTCTGCCAGCCAATAAAGCTCTTTTTTCAATAAGACCCGTATCTCTGCTAGTGGGGTCTTGCCCCAACAGAATAATCGCTTGGCTAGAAATTGCTGGGTCGCAATATCTTTCTAAAGCGGCCTCGAGATTAAAGAGATCTTCGATACTCAAACTCAGCTGTCTGCTGCCAAAATTCTTGAATTCAATCGCAACACCTCCAAGAAAAGGTAAAACATGAGAGTGTCTATTATCATGACGGGCAATATCAGCAATTGAGGCAAGGCATGCCTCTTTTATTGGCTCTTTTTCGGCAGAATAGAAAATTGCTGAATACCTAGAATCTTGAAACTTAAGATCCATACTTAAACTCCTGTCCGCGCTATTAAAACACCCCAGAGAGGTGTTTGCAAATTAATTGTTTCCCTCTATAGCCGGTTCTAACGATTTTACTGAACTTTTCTTCAGTTTTTTTTGTCTAAGATGGCTAAGTTTGCTCCATAGAGCACCGGTTAATATCGCCGTAAAGTGAGATGTAAAATCTGTCCGGCCATTTCTACTATCAAAAACTAGCGCGCCAAAAGTTAAACCCACAGCAAGAGTCCCAGCAGCAAAACCGTAGACTAGCCTTCGTTTGCTATCTTCAGCTTCTTTGGCCGCTCGGCGTTTGTCGCAAAGAAATTTGTATCCCAGTGCGGACTCAATCGACGATGTTCCTAAATCTTGGTGAGTACCTTCGCTGGAACCAAGAATACCTATTCTTTCTGCAAGTGCGTCAGCTCCGGTACTGGTGTACTGCGCTGTAAGTGCCAACCCGCCCACTTCTAGTAAACTCGGGGTTGTTCGACTAGCCAGTACCGTTGCGGTCGTTGCTGTGGTAATGTCAAAGGCAATGTCAAACTGGTGATAAGGTAGGCCTATATCGTCTCCCACCTGAGCAGGCGTAAAAGCGGATGGAATTGCCCTTTCGACTTGTTTAAGGACGCTGTCATCTGGGTGAATTGTTCCAGCATTGGGCGCGACAATATCTACAAGCAAAATACCCGAGGACACAATAAGGGCTCCTCGGATATCTTTGATTTTTTGAGCGGTCTCATGCAAAGACTCTTTCACTAAGTATATTATATAATTTTAATATGTAATTTACAAGTACTTTCACACTATGTTCACCTCTGTTACAATAAATCTTAATGACGGCGCAGGAAATACGCAAAAAATATCTGGAGTTTTTCCAGGCAAAGGGGCACAAGGTTTTGCCTCGGGCGCTTTTGGTGCCGCAGGACGATCCAACCACACTCTTTACCGGTAGCGGTATGCAGCCGCTGGTACCGTATTTATTGGGAGAAAAACATCCGGATGGCAACAGATTAGTTGATAGCCAAACCTGCTTTAGGGCAGAGGACATGGACGAGGTTGGTGATAACCGCCACACCACTTTTTTTGAAATGCTAGGGAACTGGAGCCTAGGCGATTATTTTAAAGCCGAACAAATTCCTTGGTTTTGGGAGTTTTTAACAGATGTAGTAGGACTAGATCCTAGCAAACTCTATGTAACATGCTTTATCGGCGACCAGGCTAGCAATGTACCTAAGGACATTGAAAGCGGAGAGATTTGGAAGAAGTTATATGCAGCAAAAGGCATTACCGCCGAAGAATTTGATGTTGGTTCGGAGGCCGATGGCTACACCAAAGGCATGCCCGATAATGTTCGGATTTTTTACTACGACGCCACTAAGAACTGGTGGAGCCGCGAGGGTGTGCCAAGTAATATGCGCGACGGCGAACCAGGCGGCCCGGATAGCGAAGTGTTTTACGATTTTGGAACATCCCACAATATCAAGTTTGGAAACGAATGCCATCCTAACTGCGACTGCGGCCGGTTTTTAGAAATTGGCAACAGTGTGTTTATGACGTACAAAAAGACGGGCGATAAGTTTAAGGAGTTACCAGCGCCAAATGTAGACTTTGGCGGCGGGCTAGAGCGTATTGCCGCGGCCCAACTTGGCGATCCGGATGTTTTCCAAATAAGCCTGCTAAAGCCAATTATCGAAGGGCTAGAGAAACTTTCGGGCAAGAACTATGCTGATCATCAAACCAGCATGCGGGTAATTGCTGACCACCTACGAGCCGGAGTGTTTTTAGCGGTCGATGGTGTGGTACCTAGCAATAAAGAACAGGGCTATGTTCTACGCCGTTTGCTGCGCCGGGCTATTCGCTTTGCCTTAGATTTAGGCATAGAACAGGACCTATGTCTAAGGGTCGTACCCTTAGTAACTCAACTTTACAGCGAGGATTTTCCAGAAGTTTCGCGTTTTCAGGATCGGGTTTTGGAGAACTTGGTAAAAGAAGAAAAAATCTTCCGCCAAACCCTCCGAACAGGGATTAATATTTTGCATGAAAATCCTGAGAAACACCCTAATTTGTGGAATTTCGTTGGTCCAAGAAGCCAAGCCTTAGTGGCACAAAGAGCTACAGGTGCAATGGTTGGTGATAATTATGAATTCTCCGGTGTCGGATTATTCTTTATGTATGATACGAGGGGCTTTCCACCCGACCTAGTCAAAGAGGAGCTCAATAAACTTAATCGCAAAACTGCAAGTAATGCAGAGGTAGAGTTTGAGAACCTATTAAGTAATCAACGGGAAAGAAGCCAAACAGCTAGCCAGGGGATGTTTAAAGGCGGGTTGGCGGATCATTCGGAGCAGGTGGTTAAGTATCACACCACTACGCATCTGATGTATCAGGCTTTAAAACAAGTTTTAGGTGGTGATGTTGTTCAGCGTGGTAGTAATATTACGGCCGAACGCACTCGCTTTGATTTTAGCCACCCAGAAAAAGTCACGCCGGAGCAAATTGCCGAAGTTGAAAAAATTGTAAACAAAAAAATAGCCGAAGATTTACCGGTAACCTGGCAAGAAGAAGATACCAAAGAAGCCTTTGCCAAAGGGGCATCGGGAGCATTCGGCGATAAATATGGCGACAAAGTAAAGGTTTATACCATTGGCGATCCGGCCAACCCCTTTAGCCGCGAAATTTGCGGCGGCCCGCACGTAGAACACACCGGGGTAATTGGCAATAACGGAAAGAAGTTCAAGGTTATCAAAGAGGAGGCCTCGTCCGCTGGAGTCCGCCGAATTAAGGCGATTTTACAGTAAGTTCGCCAACAGATGGTCCGTGTTATAATCTAATCTGATTATGCTTGAGAAAGCCAAGTCTTTAAATAAGTCTATAAAACACCGGTTACCCAAGGTTCCGGCTATGCCCAATATGCCCAAAAAGGCAAAGTCCGGCGATAATTATCTAGTAGCTTTAGACATTGGAACCGAATACATAAAGGCCTTAGTTGGTCGGGCAATCGGCAACGAGGTAGAAATTATTGGCGTTGGCCGAATGCACCAAGAGCTATCCGATATGCAGGCCGGCGCTATAGCCGACATTGCAGCAGTTGTAGCTAACTGCGATAGAGCCTTAGCGGCCGCCGAACAGCAAGCTGGTGTAAGTGTGCGCAGCGCCGTAATCGGCATTGCCGGCGAACTAGTTAAGGGCACAACCTCAACAGTGCGCTTTACCCGTAAAAACCCCACCAAAGAACTTAGCATAGACGAAATGTCGCGCATCATAGACCTTGTACAAGAACGGGCCGAGGCCAAAGCTCGCCAGCAACTAGCCTGGGAGCTGGGTGGTAAAGACGTAGAAGTGCGTTTAGTAAACAGCGCGCTGGTTAGGATAGATATTGACGGATACAAAGTTACCAACCCGGTAGGCTTCCAGGGCAAGGACGTAGTGGTAGAAATGTACACCGCTTTTGCGCCAATGATCCATATTGGCGCGCTAGAGCGCACCGCCGCCGAACTAGACCTAGAGCTTTTGGCCGTAGCCGCCGAGCCTTTTGCCGTAGCCCGGTCGGTTGTGGGTGATGACCCAAACGCCGAGGTTAGCGCGGTATTAATGGATGTAGGCGGTGGCACCACCGATATTGCCGTGGTAAACGAGGGCGGGGTAGAGGGCACCAAAATGTTTGGCATTGGTGGCCGGGCTTTTACCCACGCCATCGAACGAGAGCTGGACATAGATTTTGCCAAAGCCGAAGCTCTTAAAATTGGCCTAAGTAACGGCAAAGTGGCCGAATCTAAAAAAGGCCAAGTAGAAAAAAATCTAGAAAAAACTCTTAGCGTTTGGGAGTCCGGGGTAGAGTTGGCTTTGGCCGAATTTACCAAATTGGATTATTTGCCATCGCGCGTACTACTGTGCGGCGGCGGATCTAGCCTTGATATGCTTATGGACACCCTAGAAAACGGTGATTGGCATAAAGCACTGCCGTTTACCAAAAGACCATCGGTTCAGCACATTAAACCAGAAGAGGTTATTGGAATTACTGATACCACTGGCGATGTTAACGACCATACTTTTATAACAGCGATGGGTTTGCTGCGGGTGGGCATGGACACAATAAATTCTGGCGCGGCTAGCGACGACATATCGGTTAAAGGTAAACTTAATAGATTACTAAGAACATGAGTGCCAAAATACCAGCCAAACCATCAGCCAAAATTCCGCCTAAACCCGGCAAAGACACCGTCTATTTGGATGCCGAAGACGATATAACGTCTATTATCGAAAAAGTAGAAGCTGCTGGAGCAAAAGTGGTGGCCCTAGTGTTGCCAAAACGGGCAGTAACGCTGCAAAGCATTGTAAACATGCGTCTGTTAAAACGTAGTGCCGATAAAGCCAGCAAAAGCATAGTACTAATAACTAACGACACCGCTTTAATACCACTGGCTGGTGCGGTTAAATTACATGTAGCCAAAAATCTACAAAGTTCTCCGACAATACCGCCACCACCTACAGGTCTTGCTAAAAGCTCCAATGTCCCTGCCGAGGTTCCAGAGGACATTAATGCCGAGCCGGATGAAAACCCCACCAAACTTGACTATCACCGATCTGTTGGTGAGCTGGCAACATCTCATGCCGGCGACGAGCCCGAAGAAACCATAGATTTAGACGACGGTGATGAAGAAGCAGATGGTAAAAAGTCCAAAAAGGCCGAAAAACCAGCCAAAGTACCCAAAGGCAGTAAAATTAAGGTCCCCAATTTTGATAGATTCCGAGTACTGGTTGGCCTGGGAATTTTAGCCATCATTTTGCTGATTGTTGGCTTAGTTTTTGCTATAAACGTTCTGCCTAAAGCAATCATTGCAATCAAGACCGAAAGCCTACCGGTTTCGGCCAACCTAACCCTGACCACATCCGATAGTGCTAAAACTCTGGACGAGGCCAAAGGCATTATTCCAGCCGTACTTAAAACAAAGCAGCAAACTTCCAGCCAGCAGGCAACTGCCACCGGCCAACAAAACAACGGCGACAAAGCGATTGGTACCGTAAGCCTGTCGGCCTCTTGCCCAACGCCTCTAGCGGACATTAATGCAGGGCTTGGTTTAGGCTCGAATGGGCTAACCTTTATAACGACCGGTAAACTCCATCTTGCTAATACAGGCCAAGTGGGTAGTGATGGCAATTGGATTTGTAGGGGTGATGTTTCAGCAAAGGCGCAGCAAGGTGGCGCGAAGTATAACCTATCGTCAGGCTCAACATTTACTGCCCAGGGATACCCAGGCATATCAGGGCAAAATACCTCGGCGATGACGGGCGGGACGGATAATATTACGACCGTTGTCAGCCAAGCAGATTTGGACGCTGCTAAGGGCAAGATATCCAGCGCCGATACCGATAACTTTACCAAGGCCTACGAAAAAGAGCTTACCGACGCTGGTAACTATGTGCTCACAGCCACACTTAAACCGGCGGACCCAGTGGTTACATCTAGCCCGGCCGTTGGCCAACCGGCAACCAACGTAAGTGTCTCAATTCAAATTACTTACACCGTATTAGTTGTCCAAAAAAGCGATTTAACCAAAGCTTTAACTACAGCCCTGAACAAGCAAGTTAACCCTAAAAAGCAAAAAATTAGCATCAATAACGTCTTAGACGGTGCAACAGTTAGCGTCCAAAATCAATCTTCTGCAACAGCGCTAACACTAAGCGTTGGCCAATCCACAACGGCGGTGCCGATACTAGATGTTCCAACCATTCAAAAGCAAGTTGGCGGACAAAAAAGTGGCGATATTCGGGCAACAATCGGCGGATTACCCGGTGTTAAGAGTGTTGATGTAAAACTAAGCCCGTTCTGGGTGTCTAGTGCACCAAAAAAACCGGCTCATATTCACGTTACCCTGCAGCAGGTTAAAGACAATGGAAAGTAATGAAATACTTGCGCTGGATGTGGGAACAGTTCGCACTGGTATAGCGCGTGGCTCTACATTTGCCCGCTTAGCTGAACCATTAATGAGTGTAGAGACGGCTAAACTTTTTGATTGCCTGGAAAAATTGATCAAAGAATACGAAGTCGGAGTAGTGGTGATAGGCCTACCCAGGAACTTAAACGGCGATGATACCGACCAGACCCGTTGGGTGCGTACATGGGCCACTGATGCCAAAAAACACCTACGATTACCTTTTTATTGGCAGGACGAGGCATTGACAACTCAACAAGCCGAAGCTCACAGTGATAACAAAGGGCATGATATTGATTCCAAAGCGGCAGCTATTATCTTGCAGGATTTTTTAGATTCTAAAGAAGAGGACAGAGTTTTATGTTAAAGGTATCCAAAAAATTTAAACGCCACACATCGGGCAAAAGAGGGTTAATTACCCTTGTTATCTTATCTTTTTTGATCTTTGGCGGAGTATTAACCCTGCGCAGCTGGTATAACCAAAACCTAGAACCCGTATCCTCTAGCCCAGCCACAGTTTTTTTTACAGTTTCGCCGGGCGATACAAGGAATCAAATAGCCGAAAGCTTGGAGCAAGCGCATTTGATACGCAGTGCCAAGGCGTTTGAAAATTATGTACGTAGTAATGAAGTCCAGAACTTACAGGCTGGTACTTACACTCTTAGCCCTTCAATGAGCGTAAAAAAGATCGTAAGAATAATATCCGGTGGCGAGGTAGCTAAGAACTTGCTAACAATATTGCCGGGCAAGCGACTCGATCAAATTAAAAAGAAGTTTTTAGACGATGGCTATACCCAAGCCCAGGTGGACAGTGCCTTTATCCCAACTCAGTACGCGGACATGCCAGTTTTGGCTAGTTTACCCTCCGGCGCATCCTTAGAAGGCTATCTTTATCCTGATTCATTCCAGAAAGAGGCCGATACGCCAGCCGAAACAATTGTCCGTGAATCATTACAGGAAATGCAAAAGTATCTTACCAGCGATATTATCGATGGCTTTGGCGCCCAGGGCCTAAGTGTTTTTCAGGGCATTACCCTGACATCGATAGTAGAACAGGAAAGCTCCAGCCCGATTGACCAGCCAACGGTTGCACAGGTTTTTTTGAGCCGCTACCACCAAGGCATAATGCTAGGATCGGACGTTACTGCCTTTTATGGTTCATATGTGGCCGGCTTGTCGCCTAGTGTACTGTTTGATACGCCATATAACACACGTTTGCACTCTGGCTTGCCGCCCGGGCCAATCGGTAATGTTACCTTTGACGCTTTAAAGGCCGTGGCCCATCCAGCCAGCACCGATTATTTGTACTTTGTAGCAGGTGATGATGGGGTTTTGCACTTTTCTCATACCCAGGCCGAGCACGATGCTGCCACCGCGCAGTTTTGCACCAAAGCTTGCCATTAACACCTTGAACGCATCTTTTGGTATAATATGGGCATAGGTGGTGGCTCTTTATAAGAGCGGCCAACCTTTATTTATGAGATTGAACAACATTAGGCTGCGCTTTCCTAAATCGGCCAAACAACTGCTCAGTTCGGAGCGGGCGATTGCTATTGTGTCGGCCAATCCATTTAACAGCGATAATATGGATAAACAAACTAGGCGCCGGGTAGTACGTTTTAGTATTATTGGTGGCAACATTGTGCTGGTTCTTGGCATAGGTTTTTTTGTTTTAATGAACCGCTCGGCCAGCCAAACTATCCGATCTAGCACCGTTAGCAGTGTAGTCACAACAAGCGGATCGATATCTAACCCGCTCGATCAGCTATCTTCGGAGCAAATTGCCCTGCAAGCTGCCCAAATGACCAATCTACCAGAATTATTGATAGTTAAAAACCGAGCAGATTCGGCTACCGCACTACTATCAAACATTCCTAACGATTCGACTATTCTGGCCAAACCACAGGTTGTATCCACGGCCCAAAAATCCAAAGCCGATATTATCCATTACATATCTCAGCCTAACGATACAATTACCGGGCTAAGTGTAAAATTTGGCGTTAGTGCCAATAGTATTAAATGGTCTAACAACCTAACTACCGATCTTATAGCAACCAATGCGGCATTGGTTATTCCACCCGGCGATGGAATTGTATACACCGTTAAAGCCGGCGATACACCGGCCAGCTTAGCCACAAAATACCAATCCAATAAAGAGACTTTAATAACGGTTAACGATGCCGAAAGCGGCAATCTAGCTGTTGGCGAGCAGGTCTGGCTGCCTAATGGTCTTCAGCCGGCTCCGGTCTTTTCGTTCTCGGCCTATAGCGGCCTACCTGGTTCTGGCGCGCACCGTTTTGGGTCATGCAACCTAGGGGTAAATAACGGATATTATTGTGGCTGGTGTACTTGGTGGACGGCTTACCGCCGGGCGCAGGTTGGCAACCCAGTACCATCAAATCTTGGCGATGCCTATACCTGGAGGCTGGGGTTAGGACACGATGTACAGGGGCCGCATGCTGGCGATGTTGTATGGTTTCCGTTTAACCACGTTGGATTTGTCGAAAAAGTCGATGATAACGGCGACGTAGAAATGTCCGAAATGAACCACCAAGGCTGGGACGTAGTAGATTATCGTACCATTCCTGCCGCCCAGGCTAGTTCTTACACCTTTCTTTTATAAAGTCTAACCCTTTACCCTAACCCGTAAACCCGATACCCTATTGATATGTTTGTGGATAAAGTTCGGGTGAGTTTAAAGGCTGGCGACGGTGGCGACGGCTCGGTTAACTTTAGGCACGAAAAGTTTAAACCGCTTGGTGGCCCGGATGGTGGCGACGGCGGAAACGGTGGCGATATTGTTTTGGTAGCTAGCCGTAACGAAAACACGCTGGCAGCTTTTAGGTATAAAAAACTGTTAAAGGCCGAAGATGGTCAAGGTGGTTCTAAACGCCATCGCCATGGTAAAAGTGCCGCCGATTTGGAGGTCTCTGTTCCAATAGGTACGGTACTAACAAGTGCGGAAGGTGTGGTTTTGGCAGATTTACTCGAAGATTTACAAAAGATAAAAGTAGCCCGCGGCGGACAAGGCGGTTTTGGCAACGCCCACTTTGTGAGCTCTACTCGGCAAGCCCCAAAGGTTGCCGAAAAAGGCGAAAAAGGCGACCAGCTAGAGGCAGTACTAGAGTTAAAGATGATTGCCGATGTAGGCATTGTTGGTCTGCCCAACGCCGGCAAATCCACCCTGTTATCGGTAATTAGTAATGCTAAGCCCGAAATTGCCGATTACCCATTTACAACTCTTCATCCCAATCTGGGAGTTGTGGATATTGATAAAAAATTCAGCTTACTTTTTGCCGATATACCGGGATTGATAGAAGGTGCCAGTAAGGGCAAAGGGTTGGGGGATGAATTTCTGCGCCACGTAGAGCGGACCAACGTACTGGTACATCTTATAGATATTTATAACGACAACGTTGCGTCAGCCTACAAAATAATTCAAAAAGAACTAAGCGATTACATTGTTAATCTAGGAAAGCTACCGCAAATAGTAGTTCTAACTAAGGTCGAGGGCGTAGTCAAAAAAGAGCTAGATAAAAAAATTAATGCACTGAAGAAGCTTGTCCCCAAAAGCACGGCTGTGGTAACTATATCTAGCACTACTGGCGACGGTGTTCAGGAGCTTCTTAGATTAGTTCAAAAAATGGTAGAGGCAACCAAGAAGAAAGAGGTCAAAAAAGCCGCCGAACCAACACTACCAGTAATTGGCCTAAAAGAAGCCGACGATGATTGGCGAGTCGAAAAGCTAAAGGATGGCTTCTTAGTAACGGGTAAAAAAATTGAGCGATTTGCCCAGCGCACTCGGTTTGAGGATTATCACGGCCAGCAACGTTTTAGAGACATTATGGTTAAAATGGGAATCACTAAAGAGCTAGAGAAGCTAGGCATAGAAGCCGACCAGGCAGTCCAAATCGGCAACCCCCCAATCGCCGAACTGAATTACTGAGCTTTCATCAGATTCCACCTGTGGATAACTAGGCTACCCATCTATTGACACTACACAGAGGTGATGTAAGCTTAAGCTAGAAGAAAAAATAAAAAAACTCAAAAAAGGGCTACCAAAATGAATGTTGTAAAAAGCGGTACCTATCTCGGCAAAGACGGTAAAGAGCACAGGTACGAAATAACGGAATACACAGGCTCCGACGGTGTGAATGCATTTGCACTTTGGATTGACAAAACACCTACAAATTCGGTTTCGG
>JAYSLE010000036.1:0-8957 GCA_043725845.1 Candidatus Saccharimonadota bacterium | reverse complement strand
CTCATAGATTGCATTGCAGCACGCACAAAAGCCCCTGACCCGGTGGGGATGGCGCGGGTAAGTCGTGGAGCGCCGTTCATAGATATAACCAAATCGGTTGCAGTAGAGCCAATATCTAGGACCATCTGCGGGGTAACCGCATCGGTTGGGATTATCGCTCTAATTAGGGCAAGGCCATCAGGTTCAAAGGCTATTACGTTTAGGCCAGCCGATTCCAGTAGGTCAAGACGAGCCTCGGCAAAGTTGTTTGGAACGCTAGATATTAAAACCTCGATTTTTTTAGTATCTTTGGGAGAATCACCTATGATGGCCCAGTCTATTTTCGATTCGGCGGGCGGTGTGGGTATAAAAGATTCGGCTTGATAATGAATAGTCTTAGCCAGGTCAGCCGGCGACATTTTGTCCATATCAATTACCGTTGTAAATACCCTTTGGCTAGGCAAGTTTACAGCTACATTCTTAGTACTTATGCCGGTTTGCTTAAGAAGTTGCCTGATAAGTTCAACTACCTTCTGCTTATCAACCTTAGCGTCACTAAGCGCCATTTTAGCATCGGCATCTACCTGGCCATAGCGGTCCAACGCCTTAATTGGGCCAGCCCCTTTAAGCTGAACAGCCCTTAGAGCGGTGGTGCCCATATCCAGTCCAAAAAAATCTGATACCCCACTCAGTAAGCTCATAGTTATTTCCGATTATACATTAGCGTATTGGGGTTGACCAGCAATTTTTAAGATAAAACTGGGTTAAAAAACTGGCGGTAGACTAATTAAACTCTGAATAGGCGCGGTGATTGTGGTTGGCGGGTTAAAGAACGGTCCGCCGATGACCATCTCGGGAATGAAATTAACCGTCTCTGCCGAGAGAGCTGGTATGGTAGTTGCACCTGGACTAGTGACTCGAGCTAGATCGACTTCTTTTGCGGTTAAGGCCCCATTAACGGTCAGAGGGTCGTCTATACACTGCGTGCGTACGTATGTATCAGTCGGTTGGGTGTTTGAACCATCATGACAAGTCCAAATTTTGCCATCATTAGTAGACGCTGTTCCGCCAGCCTTAGGCTGGGCAATATACCAGCCATCTAGCTGCGTTACTCCTGGATCGATATAAATATTCCCCTGCACAACCAACACAAATTTGGGAGAAGTGCTAGCTAAATGACCACCGTATGTGATATTTCTATCAATATATACATCGCCAGTGACAAAGATCGCTAAATTAGTACTGGCATTAATTTGCTGGGAGCTGCCGTTGGTAAGATTGAGAGTTCCTCCGGAATAGGTAAATTGCCCCCCAGGATTAAAACTACCAGCCCAAGCTGTGGGTGCGTTTGGAGGGAGGTTTTGTTTGGTACCGTAATCCGGTATGCAGTTACTATGAGAAAACGCGCCTTCAAAAAAACCACCCCAGTTACTTATCGGGTTAATGCCGAACCCGTTGTTAGCAAAGCTTAGTGATCTAGTTCCGTTAGTAGCGGGCGCTACATTGGGTGGGCCGGTGTAGAAACCATACAGGTTGACAGGTGTTTGATCTGCCTCAAGATTACCTAAAGAAAACGCTGCCAAATTCGACGAAGCACCGCTACGACTACCCGAAGCATCTGCAAAACCCATTATGCCGCCGAAGTAGCTCTTGTTAGCAGAGCTGCTAATGGGCGGAAAAGAATTCTGTGGGTTTTGATATGTGGCCGAGCCCGGACAACCACCACTCGCAAACCAACCGCCAGTAAAGACATCGCTGCCTTTGGTTACAAAATAGGGTTTACTATCGACAACAGCAAAGGCCTGGCCTAAAGAGCCCGCCACAACAACAAACGCAAACACGGCAGATACCAGTGAGCCCGGTAGTTTACTAGGGTAATTGGCCCTCATACATAAGCAGTATACAACCACATTCCCCGCCCCGCAAATATTATTAGAGGGCTTTACCCCCTACTGTATAGCTCCTAATTCTCTAAAAATTACTTAACCAGTCAAGTAATTTTACTCCAGCAGCTTGTGAATTTTGCGTACGGTGTTAATATTTCGGGCGGTCATTTTGGGATAGAGGTCCGATTTGATCAGCTTGATGCCACTGCCCTTAGTTACATTTTTGCGCTCAATGTTCCAAACCAGCGCCCCAGGAACATAAAGCACCCGCTCTAAATCCGGATTTATGGCAATATTTTTCATAATGCCCCTGTTATCAATCTCTGACCACAAAAACAACACGTCGGTTTTTTGCTGCGTATCATTGGTCCAATCTTTAGGAATCTTTGCACACAGCCCGTCGATGATTTTTTGGCTGACTATCAGTGTCGGCACGGCAAAGCCAAACTCTTTTTCTATAGCCTGCTCAATCCTGCTTTTTAAGTCTTTAGTTGCGAGGCCCGGCCTCGCAAGATTGATTTCGAATAGAACATTCCCAGAGTTTATATACGTAGAAACACTGAGCATGCCAGCCTTTTCGAAGCATGCTTTTAGCTGCTTCATATCCACCTTGTTGTTGCCGCCAACATTTATACCCCGCAACAGCGCTACGTACTTCATAACGATATTCTACCGAAGAACACTTTTTAAGCCCGCCTAGATATTGTCAGCTGGATTGTCCTTAAGTTACCGCTAGAAGCCTCAACTGGCTTTGCACTAGTTCGGATTAGTGTCCCGGCCTCACTTATGACTGTACCTAGTCTGTGGGTCTGGGATCTATAAAAACCCACTGCTTCTTGTACTCCCCTAGCGTGCTGATAGCCTTCACGACCGTTCCTATTAAAGATCCTAAATAGCTGGTCTACATCTTCTTGTTTCCCTTTTGATCTGCCAGCAACACCTCGAACTGACGCTCCGTACTCGCTAAGAGCTTCATTCAGCATCGTTATAGGCTTTGGTGATACCTCAGTCCAGCCGGCCAAAAGATTGACCACAGTCTCCGTGGGGTCTGTTCCATTTTCTATTGCCATAGACATTGCGTGGTGCAGCTTTTCTGAAGTTAAGCTCATGGCGCGCTCGCTTACTAGTGGTGTGAGTTCCTTTGGCTTGCCATCATAACTCGGTTGAATTGATGTAGCGGCTTCAGCCAAAGCAAATTCCTGTTGGCGGGCCTTACCAACATCGCCCAGATAGCCATCTATGCCATCTGTCTGTGTTCGCGCCCAGCTTTGGACGCTGTCTGTGTATTCACCCAGTCGTCTCACGGCGCCACGAGATCGCTGCTCGACCAACTCTTGTCCCAAGGCAGCACGCCGAGTATCTACACCATTCCTAAAGTGCCGACCCACCTCTTGATAGTGAATCTCAGCCAAAGCATTAACCTGGTTGGTGGTAGTCCTAGCGGTATCGGCAACCCGTTGGCCAACCGCTTCACTATTTTCGATAAGGGATGACAAGACATGTTGACCAGAATCTATAAGGCTTTGACGGATAATGTTCTTTTGTTCTGTAGCCAGTAAGTTAAAGGCTGCTTGACGCTCGCTAGCGGGTGCTTTTCCCTCGGTGTTGGCCAAAATGTCGTTTAAATAGGCGCTGGTAACTTTGCTCCCAGAATCCGTTAGTAACCGAGTAAGATTTGCGGCCAACATGCGCCTGCCCTCGGCTAGTTGCTCATCATCACTTTTTTGATTTGCCGACACAGCATACGTGGCTTCTACTGGTGGCTGATCAATTACAATTGGAGGTGATGCTTCGCTCATTTTTTTGTTTTTTTACTTAACAGATTGCATAATAGCATACTTCTTATGTTTTTGCAAGGGGTGTAATCTGTTAAACTACGGGGTATGGCTTTATCTATTGGAATTGTTGGACTGCCGAATGTTGGTAAGTCTACCCTATTTAACGCGCTGACCGATGCCCAGGCACTAGCGGCTAATTATCCTTTTGCCACAATCGAACCCAACACCGGGATTGTTCCAATTCCCGACCCCCGGCTTGGCAAGCTGGCCGAGCTTTATAAAACCGATAAAGTTGTACCGGCCACCGTTACATTTGTAGACATTGCTGGGCTGGTAGAAGGCGCTAGCAAGGGCGAGGGCTTGGGCAACCAGTTTCTGAGCCATATCCGCAGTTGCAACGCTATTTGCCAAGTGGTACGGGCTTTTGAAGACCCCGATGTTACTCGCTCCGGTTCGACAGACCCAAATCACGATATAGATATTATTAATACCGAGCTGGTTTTGGCCGATATTTCGACGTTGGACACTAGACGCTCGAAGTTAGACAAGGAAGTAAAAGCCAACCCCAAATTAAGCCAGGAGCTGGACGTTTTTGATGAAGTCAGAAGTCTGTTTGATAAAAACCAACGCCCAGACTGGGCTTCTATATTCCAACGTCCATCGTCCATCGTCCAATCTTTACAGCTGCTCACCGCCAAACCGGTAATTTATGTGTTTAACTTGAATGAGACCACTCTGGCCGACCAAGCCAAAAAAGACCAGCTTAAGCAATCAGTCAAAGGTGATAGTATTTTTATCTGCGCCAAGTTAGAGAGCGAACTGCGCGGGCTGGATGAATCCGACCGAGCAGAGCTACTAGAAAGCTATGGACAATCCGAAAGCGGACTGTTGCAGTTAATACATGCAGCTTACGACACACTGGGGCTGCAAAGCTACCTAACCGCCGGCGAAAAAGAAGTGCGGGCCTGGACCATTCCCAAAGGCTGCACTGCGCCGCAGGCCGCCGGCGTTATTCACGGCGATTTTGAACGCGGTTTTATTGCCGCCCAAGTTGTTGATTATAAAGATTTAATAACTGCCGGCTCTATTGCCAGCGCTCGCTCGGCCGGCAAAGTCCGCACCGAAGGCAAAGACTACATAATGCAGCCAAACGACGTAGTCGAATTCCGCTTTAATGTCTAGATAACACAGTTAGTTGGGGTACCCGCTCTTTACGAGCGGGCACCCGGGACTCCTTATTGAGGAACCACGATGGCCCTACACCGTGAGTGCGTCCAGTCGTTACCGTTCAAGACGATAATGGCGAAAGTTGCCATGATGTCTTGGGCCCGTGGTGAGGCATAGGCGGCATGAGATGCACTGCTTATCTCGATGCCGTAATACTTCTCGGCCATTGGTAGCTCCCGGCTCCAGGTACTGTCGAGGAACTGGTAGGCCCCAGAGGCGTCCGAGTTGATCGAACTTTCTACTCCTGGAGTACCGCCGTTCTCGGCTGCGTAGATACCTTGATGTCGACTCTCATAGTCGATTAGGCACTGCCTGTACTTGTAGGTTTTCCGAACATCCCTAGCCCATGGCATCAGGTTTTCCAGCCACAGCTGTACGGACGCAAGGCGACGGCTATGCATGGCCAGATCACGCCGGCCTATGCGGCAGATCTTCTGCCCTTTCTTGCCAAACATCCTTGTGCATTGTTTGTGGCGGGGCTGAATGATCCAACGTCCACCGTGATGCCAAAAGTTGATGACGGTCTGAGACTTTTGGGCTTTTTGTCTCAGGTTCATCACCTGTATTTGGACAGCGCTTAGGTGCCTGGTTGGTTTGCCGGCCCAAACCGGCGCGCAACCGATAGCACCAAAGAGCATGATCACGAACAGAGCAAATAGGACCTTGTGGCTCTTCGGAGCCATAGGTTCCTCCTTAAGGTACGACTAGCCCCTCGGACGGGACTGTCTGTTGTAGATTGTCAGGTTGTAAGCCATCCTTGCTGCCAAGAAATGTTTCCTTAGCGACTAGGCTTAATGTCCGAGCTTCTCAGGTTTGCGTACACGGTTTTATTGCGCGTACTCCCTCAGAAGTAATTTTTCGGACTGGTCTGGCCAATCTGCCCAAATGATAACAGATTAGTTTTTGATTCGCAACAGATAGAAGCGTTCTAAATTTCCGCTGGCTCCGGCTACGCCACTATCGGCCTTGGCGCCAATTACAAAACGTTGTTTGGCCCACGTCTCAAAATCTTTCAAAATTTTACGCCGCAAAGTATCGTTTTTTACTACCCCTTTATTGATCTCAGTCTTCCCCGCTTCAAATTGCGGCTTTACCATCGCTACGAGCAAAGAGTCATGAGTCATGAGGCTAGAGACATGAGGTAAAACATCTCGCAGGCTAATAAAACTAACATCCACCACCACAACATCGGGCGAAAAAGAAAGAATAACGAATGAGGAATGAAGGGTTTTTTCTGATTCTTTATTCTTTATTCGTTCTTCGTTATTCCCAAGCCGAAGGCTTCTTATGTCGGTTTTTTCATTCAGTTCAATTTGCGGATTGCCGCGAAGGCTGGGGTGTAGCTGGTCGGTGCCCACATCTACGGCAATCACCTTTTTGGCTCCGTGACGCAGTGCGTAATCGGTAAAACCGCCGGTGCTACTGCCCACGTCCAAGACAATTTTGCCCCTAAAATCCAGCTTTAGTTTTTCTGCCACACTGGCCAGTTTTAGTGCTGCCCGGCTTACATATTGTTCTTTTTGGGTAATCTCAATTTTAGCCTCGTCCGAAACTACCAGCCCGGCTTTGGTAATAACCCGGCCATTCAGCTTCACCTTACCCAGTTTTATGTAACTTTCTGCCTGGCTGCGGCTAGCCACCATCCCCCGCTCAACCAGCGTGACATCCAGTCGCTTAGATGTCACTTTACTCGTTCCCGGTAAGCACCGGTCGATGTGTCCACGCTGATAATATCGCCTTGTTTTATAAATGCCGGGACTTTAACAGACATGCCGGTTTCTAACGTAGCGTCTTTGGTAATAGCGCTACTGGTGTCGCCTTTTACGGCGTTTTCGGTGTAAGTAACTTTTAGCGGCACGTTTTTGGGCAGTTCTATGCCAATAACCCGGCCGTCGAAGAGTTGGGCCGTAACGCTATCGCCCTCCTTCATAAAGCCTTTTTGGTCTAATAAATCACTGGCAGCTAGTTCAAACTGGTCATAGCTTTCGGGGTCCATAAAAAAGCAGTTGGAATCGTCCGAATAAAGATACTGTACGGTTTTTTGCGATACGTCGGCACTATCCAGTTGTTCATTGCCTTTAAAAGTCTTGTCTAACACCTTGCCATCAATCAAACTCTTAATTTTGACGTTCACAATAGACCCACCCCGCCCCATAACTTTTTGGCTGTATTCAACGACCCGGTACGGCACCCCGTCCAGTGCAAAAACCGTACCTTTTTTAAGCGAAGTAATTGATAAAGCCATGATCAATTACTTCGCTGATTAGAGATTGGAGATTTGGGATTGGAGATACCGGCCCTGTTAACATTTATAAGAGCCAGGAGCATGCGGCGAGTCTGGGTAATAGATTTGTCGAGTTCACTAAACTTTACCGAACCTAAATATCCAAGTTCTCTAGAAATATCTGCTTGGGTTTCAAGTTCAAAAAGCGAACCCAGTGCATGATGATAAAACTGTTGCTTCTCTCCCGCCGTTCGCCTGCCAAATCCTTCGGCAATATTTGATGGAACCGATATAGCGGCTCTGCGCATTTGCGAGGTAAGACCAAACTGCTCGTGAGCTGGGAACGAAACTGTGACCTCATAAACCAAAAGGCATGCCTCTCGGGCAGCCTTCCAGGTTCTAAGGTCTTTATATGAACGAATCTTCTGAGTGGATTCTTCTTTCATTCTCAATTCCCTAATCTCTAATCCCTAATCGGCTTTGCTAGCCGTTTGCAACAAACGGCAGCAAAGCAATGTGGCGGGCGTTTTTGATTGCACGGGCTAGCTGACGCTGTTTGCTTTCGGTCAGGCCGGTCTTTTTGCGCTGTTCAATCTGTCCGTACTGATTAACGTAACGCTGCAAGGTTTTAAAATCCTTGTAGTCAAAAAAGGCTACGTCTGTTCGGTGTTTAAATATCTTTGCCATAAAATCCTTTCTTAGACGATCGACGTTAGAGGATCGACGATAGTGTCTTTAGTTGTTAATCTGTGAGATCTAATTAAGCCGTTTAGCAGCTTGTGAGCTTTATCTGCTCGTTCGATTAGAGTTTTGTACTCGGGATCAGGAATGTAATTTAGCCCCCTGGCAATCATGGCCTGGCTTTTAAGCTCATACAGAGAACCCGAGGCCATCTGATAGAAATGCTCTTTATCTTTAGGGGTTGATCTGCCAAAACCTTCAGCTAGGTTGGAAGTAGCAGAGACAGCAGCACGTCGCATTTGCGATATCAGACCAAAGTTCTCCGAAGCTGGAAACGACGAAGTCACTTTGTAAGTAGCTAGGCTCAAATCATAGCCAGCTTGCCACGCAAGCAAATCGGTAAAACTTTTTATTGGTTTGTTTCTACTAACATCCATTGTCTAGCGTCCAACTCCTAAAACGGGATGTCGTCTAGGTTAATTGGGTCATCGCCAATGTCTTCTATAACAACGTCTTCTTTGCCCTTTTTGCCAGCGGCTTTCTTGGTTTCTTTAGCTACATCAGCTCCGGAATCATCGGCTGGCGCGTCCTGGCTTGCTGGTGCCCCACCACCTGCGCCGGATGCTCCGCCTAAGAATGTTACGTCTTGGGCTACAACTTCTAGCTTGCTGCGTTTTTGACCATCTTGCTCCCAGCTACGGCTTTGCAAACGGCCGGCAACCAGTGCCGGGCGGCCTTTGGTTAAGTACTGGGCTACGCGTTCGCCCAACGGGCCCCACGCTACAATATCTACAAAATCGGTGGCTTCTACCCATTCGCCTTCAGCATTTTTATAGCTGCGGTTCAGCGCCAAACCAAAATTGCAAACACTTTGGCCATTTGGCGTGCTGCGCAGCTCCGGGTCGCGCGTTAAATTGCCCATCAGGGTTACTTGGTTAAAACTTCTTGCCATAATTCTCTCCCTTCTTTAGACGTTTGACGTTCGGAGTTAGACGTTGGTAATTGTGGTTGATTCTACCCTATTCTACCGTCTAGCTTCCATAGTCTATCGTCAAATATTTACTCCTCTATTCTACTACGTCGGCGGGGCTTATCGGCCTCGTCTTCGTCTGGTTCGTCATCTTCTGCACGGTCGCCGCGCTCGGCAGCTTTTTTGGCTTTTTCGGCCTTTAGAACCTCGGC